>USOF01000024.1 GCA_900556285.1 uncultured Collinsella sp.
TCTCGGAGCAGATGCCCTGCGCGATCGGGCAGCGCGTGTGGAAACGGCAGCCGGTCGGCGGATCCAGCGGTGACGGCGGATCGCCGGCGAGGATAATGCGCTTGCGGGTCTTCTGGATATCAGGATCGGGCACCGGCACGGCAGACAGCAGCGACTGCGTGTACGGATGGTGAGGCTCGCTGTAGAGCGTCTTCCAGTCCGAAACCTCGACCATCTTGCCCAGATACATAACGGCAACGCGATCAGAAATGTGCTGCACGACGGAGAGGTCGTGAGCAATGAAGAGATAAGCAGTACCGAACTTATCCTGAAGCTCCTTCAGCAGGTTCAAAACCTGGGCCTGAATGGAAACGTCAAGTGCAGAGACAGGCTCGTCGCAGATGATCAGCTTGGGCTTCAGAGCGAACGCGCGGGCAATGCCGACACGCTGACGCTGACCGCCGGAGAACTCGTGCGGATAGCGGTTGATGTGCTCAGGGTTCAGACCGACGACGTCCAGCAGCTCGCGGACGCGCTCAATACGCTCCTCCTTGGTGCCCACGCCGTGAATGGTCATGGGCTCGGAGACGATCTCGCCAATGGTCATACGAGGGTTCAGCGAAGCATAAGGATCCTGAAAGATAAACTGCATCTCGCGACGCATGTCCTTGATCTCATGCTTGCTCATCTCGGCAACATCTTTGCCCTGGAAGAACACCTTACCGGCGGTCGGCTTGGTCAAGCGCATGATGGTGCGACCCGTCGTGGACTTACCGCAACCAGACTCACCAACCAGACCAAAGGTCTCGCCAGGATAAATCTCAAAAGAGATGTCATTTACAGCAGAGACGACACGCTTGGAAAAACGCTTGGCGAACATGCCGGACTCAGCGGGGAACTCCTTAGAGAGGTGTTCGACCTTCAGCAACGGAGTACGCTCGTTGGTATCTGCCATTACGCCTCGCCTCCCTTCTTGGAATCCTTGCGAGTACGGGACGTCTCAGGAGCGTTCTTGAGAAACTCGGGGTCACCGGAGTAGTGGCACGCAGAGTAATGACCAGACTCGGTGACAACGCGCTCGGGGCGCTGCTTGCGGCACTTATCGGTCGCATAGGGACAACGAGGCGAGAACACGCAGCCCTCGGGCAGGTTCATGAGCGAAGGCGGGTTGCCGTGAATCGGCGTAAGCGGCTTCTTCTCTTCGATGGCCTGCTCCGGGATGGAGCGGATAAGGCCCCAGGTGTAGGGGTGGCGGCTCTCGTAGAAGATTTCCTCAGCAGTACCAAACTCGACGGGACGGCCGGCGTACATAACCATGATCTTGTCGGCCATGTCGGCGACGACGCCCAGGTCATGGGTAATCATGATGATGGCGTTGCCGTTCTTCTCCTGCATTTCCTGCATGAGCTCGATAATCTGAGCCTGAATGGTAACGTCCAGAGCCGTCGTGGGCTCGTCGGCAATCAGAATATCGGGATCGCAGGCAAGAGCCATAGCAATCATGACACGCTGACGCATACCGCCCGAGAACTGGTGCGGATACTCATTGACGCGCTTCTCGGGCTCGGGGATACCCACGAGGTCCAAAAGCTCGGTAGCGCGCTTGAGTGCCTCCTGCTTGGAGTAGCCACGGTGCAGACGAAGGCCCTCGCCCACCTGCTTGCCGATCTTATAGACCGGGTTCAAGGAGGTCATAGGATCCTGGAAGATCATCGCGATATCGTTACCGCGAATGTGCTGCATCTCTTCCTCGGTCATTTCGAGGATAGAACGACCGCGATAGCGAACGTCGCCGCCCTCAATCTTTCCCGGAGGCATCGAGATGAGGCCCATGATGGTCATGGCGGTCACGGACTTACCGGAGCCGGACTCACCGACGACACCCAGGGTCTCGCCGCGATCGAGCGTGTAGGACACACCGTCGACAGCGCGAACGACGCCGTCCTCGGTATGGAAATACATCTTAAGGTCATCGACCTCGAGCAGATGCTGGCCCTCGGGAACCGGCTGGTCCTTCAGGTCCACATAGTTCTTGTTCTTCTTCATCCTTATGCGTCCTTCATCTTGACGTCGAGGGCGTCGCGCAGACCATCACCCAGCAGGGTGAAGGCGAGCACCGTCGAGAGAATTGCCAGACCGGGCATGATCATCATCCAGGGAGCAGTCAGAAGATACTGCTGACCGTCCTGAATCATGGAGCCCCACGAAGGCGTAGGCGGAATAACGCCCATGCCGAGGAAGGACAGTGCGGACTCGGTCAGAATGGCGCCACCAATGTTCATGGTCGCGTAGACCACGATGGAGGCGACGGAGTTCGGGAAAATGTGACGCACGACGATACGAGCATCGGATGCACCCATCGCGCGCGCAGCGTCAACATAGTCGTTTTCCTTGACCGTCAAGATTGCAGAGCGGAAGACGCGAGCAATCGAAGGCCAGCCGAGAATACCGATGGCGATAAAGACGTTCTGAAGACCACGGCCGATAACGGCGATCATGGCGACGACGAACAGCACGTACGGGAACGCTAGGAAGATATCCGCACAGCGCATGATGATCGTATCCCAGATGCCGCCGTAGAAACCGGCCAGAGCACCCATGACCAGACCGATCAACGTGGAGATCGCAGTGGCCATAATACCGACGGAAAGCGAAACGCGTGCACCGTAGATAACGCGGACGAGGATGTCACGACCAAGGGCGTCGGTGCCAAACGGGTGCTCCGCACACGGAGCCAGCAGCGACGTCTGGGCCATGGTAGTCGAGTCGGAAGCCGTCGGCGAACCGAGCCAGGGCTTAGCCCACAGATCTGCGGTCAGGGCAACCACAACGACGATGATGATCCAGCAAACACCGATAACGGCGAGCTTGTTCTTACGAAGACGCTTGAAAGCGTCGCCCCACAGCGTGCGGGACTTGGCGGGAGCAGATGCGGCCTTGGTGGCGGTAGCCTGCTCCTGAGACTGAGAATCAGTTTCCTGCATGAGACGTACCTCCCTTAGGCCTTATCCGACGGACCGCCAAGGCGGATGCGCGGGTCGAGGAATGCATAGCTAATGTCGACGAGCAGGTTGATCACCATGACGACGACGACGATGAGCGTAACGCCGCCCATAACGATGGGCCAGTCACGCATGCTAATGGCGCGATAGACCTCATAGCCGATACCGGGCCAGTTAAAGACCGTCTCGGTCAGGATGGCGCCCGAAAGCATGCCACCGAAGTCGACACCAATATAGGTAACGACGGGGATGAGTGCATTCTTAAGCGCATGCTTGATGATGATCGCGCGATTGGAGAGACCCTTGGCCTTTGCCGTGCGGATGTAATCCTGGTTCATGACGTCGAGCAGCTGCGAGCGCATAATGCGGGCGGCGTAAGCGGTCGAAACCGAAGCCAGCGTAATGGTCGGGAGCACATAGTGCATCCAATCCTGATACTGAGAGCTGGAACCACCGGCACCCGAGATCGGCATGGAGAATGCACCGCCCGTGGCGTCCTTGAGGATGACGCCAAAGAACAGTTGCAGCAACATACCGAGCCAGAAGGCCGGGACGGCAACGAGGATCGACGTGGTGAGCGTTACCAAAATATCCCAGAAGGAATAACGCTTTACCGCCGAAATGATACCCGCACCGATACCCATGATTGCCTCGAGCACGATGGCGCACGCGGCAAGTTTGACCGTATACGGATACTTCTGGGCAAAGATTTCCGTAACCGGCAGCTTACGCTGATACGAATTGCCCAGATCGCCATGAAGCAGGCCGTTCATGTAATACAAATAACGGTCCACGAGCGACGTTTGAACGGGGTCGCCGTTCTCGTCAAGAATCGCGTTGCCGTCCTCGTCCGACTGGACCAGGTGATAGCGGACGCGAAGCTGAAGCTCCACCTCGGGGGACAGAGCCTTGTCTCCACCGATCAGCTTGATCGGATCTCCCGGCACGATATTCTGGAGGGCGAACAGAATCAGCGTAACGCCCAAAAACACCGGGATGAACTGAAGCACACGTTTAACGATGTACTTACCCATACCACTCCCCTATCTAGGGATTAACCTAAATGGGATGCCGATCGCCAGACCGGCATCCCAAAATTACCATCAGCCAGTTTACCCCAGGTTAGGGAGAACTGTATGTTTCCCATGAGGTCTACGTAAATACTTGACCCTCACGGAAGCTGCAAACTCTTAGGCGAGCTCAGCGGTACCCAGATCGGCATGCTTCTGCGGATCGACATAGAGGTGCTTGATGCGATCGGAGCCGACGATGGTGTGCGTGTAGAACATAATCGGGATGACCGGGCAGTCGGCAGCGACCATTGCGTCGGCCTCCTGCATCTTAGCGACGCGCTCCTCGTCGTCAACAATAGTACGAGCCTCGTCGACCTTGGCGTCGAACTCGGGGTTGTTGTAACCGGAGCGGTTGTCGCCACCGAGGGAGTCGGAGTGGAACAGCGGATACAGGAAGTTGTCCATGATCGGGTAGTCGGCAATCCAACCCAGACGACCGAACTGATAGTTAAAGTTCTGATACTGCTCGAGCAGGGCAGACCACTCAGGGGTATCGGAGACAGCGGTAACGCCAACCTTGGCGAGGTCGCCGATGATGGACTCCATGATCTCCTTGTGACCGCCGTCCTGGTTGTAGGACAGGGTCACGCTAATGCCACGATCCCCGTTAGCGCCAGCGGGAGCAACCTTGTCGAGGTACTCGTTAGCCTTGTCGACATCGTAGGCGCAGAACTCCCATGCGCCCTCCTTGTAGCCATCGATGCCCGGAGGAACAATGCCGTCGGCAGGGGTACGGGTACCCTTGAAGATGGTCTTGCAGATGGCCTCACGGTTAATGGCCAGGGAGATGCCCCTACGCAGGTCGGCGTTGTTGAACGGCTCGGCCGTGGTGTTGCAGGTCAGATAGTACGTGGAAGGCTCGGCGCCGAGCAGCATGCGCTCGCCGTCACCCATGGTGTAGCCGTCCTTGGACACGCCGCGATCCTTCTTGGCGGCATCGATCTGAGCGACGGGAACGTCGCAGACATCGAGGTTACCGGCCTGGAACTCCTTGTAAGCGGTCTCCATGTCCTTGATGACCTGGAAGTGGATGCCATCGATCTTGGCCTTGTCGCCATAGTAATCGTCGAACTTCTTGACGTTGATCTCCTGGCCATCCTCCCACTTGCCGTCCATCATGAACGGGCCGTTACCGACCGGGGCAAGATAGAAGCTCTTGACATCGGACTCGGCGCACTCGGGAACCGGGGCCAGAGCCGGATGAGAGGCGACGAAGGGGAAGTCAGCGTAAGCGGAAGAAAGCTTGACGACGAGGGTCTCATCGTCGGGGCACGTAACACCGCTGAGCTCGGTAGCGTTACCGGCAAGCAGGTCGTCATAACCCTCGACCATGGAAAGGTGATAGGAGACCTCGGAAGGACCGTACTCGGTAGCGATGGCCGACTTGGTGTTGACCAGACGCTCCCAACCGAGCTTGAAGGACTTGGAGGTAACGTCGTCACCGTTGTGGAACTTGGCCTTCTTGATCTTGAAGGTAAACTCGGTGGCGTCGTCGTTGGACTCAAAGGACTCGCAAGCCAGCGGAACGATCTCGCCCTTCTCGGCGTCGTAAGAGGTCAGAGCGTCAAAGAGCTGGTACTCGACCTGAGTGCCCTGGTCCTCCTGGACATTGTAGGGGTCGATGCAGACCGGGTTGTTGATGTAGAAGTTCAGCGTCGAACCGGACTCAGAACCGGAAGCGTCGCCACCCTTCTTGCCACATGCGGCAAGAAAAGCCATGGAGCTCGCAGCAAGGGTGCCGCCAACAAAGGCGCGACGACCCATAACGGGCTGGTGGAACATAGAATCAGCCATGCCATCCTCCTTATGAGATAGGACAAAGAAATGTTCAGTCGGACACATGTCGAAACAATCCGATCCGAACCATCAAAACGCCGCCCGCTGCTATGGCTGGTTATGCACAACGGACCAACGTTTTGTAATACAGTAGCGCATTTTATACACAATTTGGGGCTAATTCCGGTTAACGGTCGAGAATTTCTTTAGTTGGGCGAAGTATGTGGGGATATTTTGACTCTGTTACAAATATGTAAACAAAAAGGGTCCCGCACTTGCGGGACCCTTTTCAAGTATTTATGCGGCTCGTGATTAGTAGCCCACGATGCCCTGCGGGAAGAAGAACATGCACAGCACGACGCACACGGCAAACACGACAGCCATGATGACGGTCAGGCGGTCAAGGTTCTGCTCCATAACGCCCGTGGCAGAGCTGGAGTTATACAGCGAGCTGGCAATCATATCCGAAACGCCGGTACCCTTACCGGAATGCATCAGGACGAGAATCGTCAGCGCCACGGCAGAGACAGCCCAAACGACAAACAGAAGAATCTGGAACGGACCCATAGATAAGCTCCTTAATAGAACAGTTCAAACTCCAGTACTGTACCACAATCCCCCGCTCTCCCCTACCTGCCACTCAAGGACGGGGTGGAAATGGCAGAAATACCAAAAAGGGGGTTGTCCGGTTGTGGACAACCCCCTTGCTAGAAAACGGTATTTGTTTTCTATTAGGCCTCGGTAGCGAGCACGCGGCCCGTCATCTCGGCGGAAGGCTCAATACCAGCCATGGTGAGCATGGTCGGAGCGATATCGGAAAGACAGCCGTCCTCGATACCGGTGAGCTTGGCCTTCTCATCAACGATGATGAACGGCACGCGGTTGGTGGTGTGAGCCGTAAACGGATGCTTGGAACCGTCGGAAGCAACGTCAAACATGTGATCAGCGTTGCCGTGATCGGCGGTAATCAGTGCAAAGCCGCCCTTGGCGAGAATCGCCGGGACAACCTTGGACAGGGCATCGTCAACAGCCTCAACGGCCTTAACGGCAGCGTCGAAGACACCGGTGTGACCAACCATGTCGCAGTTCGCGAAGTTCACGATGTAGAAATCAGCGCGATCCTCGTTGATGGCGGCGACGAGCTTCTCGGTAACCTCGGGAGCGCTCATCTCGGGCTGCAGATCGTAGGTAGCAACCTTGGGGGAAGCGACGAGCACGCGCTCCTCGCCCTCCTTGGGCTCCTCGATGCCACCGTTGAGGAAGAACGTCACGTGGGCGTACTTCTCGGTCTCGGCAGTGTGCAGCTGCTTCAGGCCATTGGCGGCGATAACGTCGGCCAGGACGTTCTCGGGGAACGTCTTGGGGAAGGCGACCTCGACGTCAAACGTCGGATCGTACTCGGTCATCGTCACAAAGTGCGAAAGCTTGATCTGCTCGCGCTCAAAGCCGTCGAACTCCTTGTCCGTGAACACGCGGGTCATCTGACGAGCGCGGTCGGGACGGAAGTTGAAGAAGATGGCCGCGTCGCCCTCGTGGATGCCCTCGTTGTGGGCAGCGAAGGGCTCGACGAACTCGTCGCCGCGCGGATCCTTCTCGTAGTAGGCCTTGATACCGGCAACAGGGTCGACATCGGCATCGGACGCGTTGACCATGACGTCGTAGGCACGCTGGATGCGCTCCCAACGGTTGTCGCGGTCCATGGCCCAATAACGGCCCGAGACGGTGGCAACGCGAGCGTCGCAACCGGTCTCCTCGGAGATCTTAGCCAGGAAGGCGCAGAACTCACTCATGTAGCCAGCGCCGGACTGCGGGTCAACGTCGCGGCCATCCATGAAGGCGTGGACGCGAACGGTCTTGACACCGTGCTCGGCAGCCATCTTGACCAGAGCCTCGACGTGGTTCATGTGAGAATGAACACCGCCAGGGCTCATAAGGCCCATGAGGTGAAGAGTCTTGGCGTCAGCCTTGACGTCGTCCATAGCCTTGACGAAGACCTCGTTCTTGGCGATGGAGCCGTCCTTGATGGCATTGTTGATGCGCGAAAGCTCCTGGAACACGATGCGGCCGGCACCGATGTTGAGGTGACCCACCTCGGAGTTGCCCATCTGGCCATCGGGAAGACCCACGTCCTCGCCCGAAGCGCCGAGCGTAGTGTGGGGGTACTTCTCGTACAGGCTATCAAGGAAGGGCGTCTTGGCAGCGGCGACGGCGTTCTCGCCATCGGCCGGAGCCAGGCCGCAGCCGTCCATGATGATCAGGAGTGCAGGAAGATGACGCTGTGCCATATGTCCTACTCGCCTGCCTTGACGACCATAGAGGCGAAGTCGGCAGCCTTGAGCGAAGCGCCGCCCACGAGGGCGCCGTCAACGTCGGGCTTGGCGACGAGCTCGGCAATGTTGCCGGGCTTAGCGGAACCACCGTACAGGACACGGATGCCGTTGGCGAGCTCCTCGCCGAACATCTCCTTGAGGGTCTCACGGATAGCGCCGCAGACCTCCTGAGCATCCTCGGCGGTAGCGGTCTTGCCGGTGCCAATGGCCCAGATGGGCTCGTAGGCGACGACGACCTGCTTGGGGCAGGTGATCTCAAGACCAGCAAGGCCAGCCTTGACCTGGTTCACGACGTGCTCGACATAGGTGCCGGCCTCGCGGACCTCAAGGGACTCGCCGCAGCAGAAGACGGGAACAAGACCGGCGGCAACGAGGGCCTTGGCCTTCTTGTTCTGGTCCTCGTCGGTCTCGTGGAAGTAGTCGCGACGCTCGGAGTGACCGATGATGCAGTAGGTGCAGCCAGCAGACTTGAGCATGTCGCAAGAGGACTCACCGGTGAAGGCACCCTTGGCCTCCCAGTACACGTTCTGTGCACCGAGGGCGATGGGGGCAGCCTGAATGCGGTCATGAACCGTGGTGATGTCGATGGTCGGAGGGCAGACGAGCACCTCGACGCCAGCCGGAACCTCGGGCAGAGCCTGAGCCAGCTCGTCGGCGAGCTTGGCGGCCTCGGCGACGTCGTTGTTCATCTTCCAGTTACCAGCGATAAGAAGGGTGCGATTAGGCATCGAGAAGCGCCTCCACTCCGGGCAGGGCCTTACCCTCGACGAGCTCCATGGAAGCGCCACCACCGGTGGAGATCCAGCTCATCTTGTCGGCCAGGTTGAACTTGTTAACTGCTGCGACGGAATCGCCACCGCCGATGATGGAGGTGCAATCGGCGTCGGCGACGGCACGGCAAACGGCCTCGGTGCCGTGGGCGAAGTTATCGAACTCGAAGACGCCCATGGGGCCATTCCAGAACACGGTCTTGGCGCCCTTGACGGCCTCGGCGTAGAGCTCCTCGGTCTTGGGGCCGATGTCCATACCCTCACGATCGTCGGGGATAGCGTCGGAAGCGACAACCTCGGGGACAGCGTCCTCGCCAAAGTGATCGGCAACGCGGTTATCGATGGGGAGCAGGATCTTGACGCCCTTCTCCTCGGCCTTCTTGAGCATCTCTGCTGCGTTAACGAGCATACAAGACCTCCCAATATCAGGATTGCTCATAATTACGCTCCTAGAATACCACTTGAATGCGTAAGTTTTACTATTGTTTACCAACCTACATTTACCAACCTGCAAGACCGAGCGGGCGCAAGCGGTCCTATCGAGCGATGCGCACCCCCTATCGCATCTTGTCCAAAGGCTCCCCCTCTATCTGAGCGAGGCCGCGGCGCATGAACATATTGCTCTTGCACTCCTCGCCAATGGTGGTGGTTCCACCATGTCCTATCAGGCAAAGCGTGTCCGCAGGCAGCGCCGCTGCCAACTTACCCAGCGATCGTATTATCTGGGCGCCGTCGCCGCCCTCCAAATCCACGCGGCCATGGCCGCCCGGGAAAAGCGCTGTCTCTTATACACATCTGACGCTGCCGAC
>USOF01000025.1 GCA_900556285.1 uncultured Collinsella sp.
GCAGCGTCAGATGTGTATAAGAGACAGGCGCTCATCAACACGCAGCACGCAAACAAGCTACTTCTCTACCAGATTCCCAGCACGTGCTGCATTCCCAAACTCATGCACGCAATGCCAATCCAGCAGCAAAAGCCCAGCGCGATGGGCTTGCCGCCCTTTTTGACCAGCTCGACGATATCGGTATTAAAACCAATAGCCGCCATGGCCATCACAATAAAGAACTTCGACAGCTCCTTGATGGGCGCCGTGATGGACACAGGAAGCTGAAACACCGTGGTGATCACGCTCGCCAGCACAAAGAACAGCACAAACATGGGAAACGCGCGTTTAAGCGAGAACGTGCTCTTAGCGTCGCCACCGGCCTTGCGTGCCAGATGCATCTGCCAGCATGCGAGGACCAATGTGATGGGAATAATGGCCAGCGTCCTGGTGAGCTTGACCACTGTGGCGCTCTCGAGCACATTGGCGCCGGGATGCATGCTGTCCCAAGCGCTCGCCGCAGCCGTTACGGACGAGGTGTCGTTGATGGCGGTACCGGCAAACAGGCCAAAGCCCTCGTTGGTCAGCCCGAGCATGCCGCCGAGCGTTGGAAACACGAGCGCCGCGATAACGTTAAACAGGAAGATGACCGAAATAGCCTGGGCAATCTCGCGATCGTCGGCATCGATGACGGGCGCGGTCGCGGCGATGGCAGAACCGCCGCAAATCGACGAACCCACACCCACAAGCGTCGCGATCTTGCCCGGCACGTTCATAACGCGGCAGAGCACAAAGGCGATGACAAGCGAGGTCGAGATTGTTGCCACGATAATCGGTAGCGACTGGGCGCCCTTGGACAGAATCTGGGAGAGGTTCATGCCAAAGCCAAGCAGGATAACCGCGTACTGCAAGACTTTTTTGGACGTATAGGTAACGCCGGCGGTGAGCTGTTCGCGACGATTCTTGGGAAAGACGAGCGCCAGGACCATGCCAAAGAGGATGGCAAATACCGGACCGCCGACCACCTCAATTTGTTTGCCGAGCAACGTCGCGGGAATGGCGATGATCAGGCAGAACAAGACGCCTTTCCAGCGCTCGCGTACGATGTTTGCCAGTTGCATATGGGATTCCTTCTTTCTATTTCACGTTTGCGACGGCTTATGATACGGCAACATTGAGCGCAGCCTTGCGCAAACACAGACTAAGATGCCGCAATAGTTCTCAGGCAACAGCCGAATTACCCACCGCGGAGAGCTGATTCGCAGCATAATTAACAACTGACATATGAGTTTGATAGAACAGTTGCGAGGCGCTATGGAAGAATCGATGCACGTCGGCGAGCAGGAAACGAGCCTACAGGACCAGTCCTATCACACCATTCGACGCAAAATCGTCTACCTGGACTACAAGCCGGGCGAAAAGCTGGGCGTCAAGCAGCTTTGCGACGACCTAGATATGGGTCGCACGCCCGTGCGCGAGGCTTTGGTTCGCTTGGCGCAGGAAGGCCTGGTGCGCACCGTGCCCCAGAGCGGCACCTACGTCTCACCCATCAACCTCACCCTTGCCGAGAGTGCCTGTTACATCCGCGAGCATCTGGAAAAGCAGGTGATTGTGGAGTGCTGTGCGCGCGCCACGTCGGCCGGCATCGAGCAGCTCGACCGCGCCATCGTGCTGCAGGAAAAGGCCATGGCCGAGGAGGATCGCATCGGCTTCTTTTTGAGCGACAACCTCATGCATCACATGATTTTTAGCATCGCATGTCGCAGCACCGTGTGGTCGTGGCTCGAAGAGACCAATGCCGACCTGGAGCGCTTCCGCTGGCTGCGCGCCGCCACGCAGGTTCTCGACAATCAGGACATCGTGAACGAGCACAAGCAGATTCGCCGCGCTATCGCCGGTCGCGACCCCATCGAAGCGAGCTTTTTGGTCAGCAAGCACCTGCACATGATGTTCCGCAACCAAACCGAGGTTCTGGACCAGTTCCCCGAGTACTTCGAGACCAGCAAGCTCCGCTAACCTGCCAAAAAGGGACAGGTTCATTTTGGCAGGTTTTATCTGGTCAAATGCAAAAAAGGGCCCGGCTCCGTCTAATGACGCGGAGCCGGGCCTTAGTCGCTAGAACGGCGGAACCAACTACTCTACCGTGACGCTCTTGGCCAGGTTACGGGGCTGGTCGACGTCGCAGCCGCGCAGGATGGCGACCTCGCGGGCGAGCAGCTGCAGCGGGACACTCGCCGTGATGGGGCTGAACACGTCGCGGACTGCCGGCACGCGGATGATGCAGTCGGCAATCTTGTTGATCTCCTCGTCGCCCTCGGTGGCAACGACGATGACCTTGGCACCGCGCGCCTTGCACTCCATAAGGTTCGACACGGTCTTGTCGTAGGTGGCACTCTTGGTGGCCACAGCGATGACAGGGAAGCCCGGGTCGATCAGGGCAATGGGGCCGTGCTTCATCTCGCCGGCGGCGTAGGCCTCGGCGTGCAGGTAGCTGACCTCCTTGAGCTTGAGCGCACCCTCGTAGGAAATAGCGGCACCCATGCCGCGGCCCACGAACAGCGCCGACTGCGCATCCTTGCACAGCAGGGCAGCCTCATGAACGGCCTCGGTCTGGGTATCCAAAATCCACTGGATCTGCTCGGCCGTATCGGAAAGCTCGCGGAACAGCATGCGTGCCTGTTTGGTGGTCAGGCGGTACTTGACCTGCGCCAGCAGCAGGGCCAGCAGCGTCAGGCTCACAACCTGGCCGATGAAGCTCTTGGTCGAGGCGACCGCGATCTCCTTGTTGGCCTTGGTGTAGATGACGCCGTCGCTCTCACGCGCCACGGGGCTGCCCACCACGTTGGTGATGCCGAAGACCTTGGCGCCCTTGATGCGCGCGTCGCGGATGGCGGCGAGAGTGTCGGCCGTCTCGCCCGACTGGGACACGGCCACGACGAGCGTCGTCGGCGTGATGATGGGGTTGCGATAGCGGAACTCGCTGGCCGCCTCCACCTCGGTGGGGATGCGAGCCCAGCCCTCAATGAGATTCTTGGCAATGAGGCCGGCGTGATAGCTGGTGCCGCAAGCGATCACGTAGACGCGGTCGATGTCGTTGAGTTCCTCGAGCGAAAGGCCCAGCTCGTCGATGTCGAGCTCGCCGGCCGGCGTCATACGACCAACCAGCGTGTCGCGCACGACGCGCGGCTGCTCGTGAATCTCCTTGAGCATAAAGTCGGGATAACCGCCCTTTTCTGCCATGTCCAGGTCCCAGTCGATGTGGGTGACCTTGGGCTCGATAACGTTGCCGGCCTCGTCGGTGTACTCGACGCCTGCGGGCGTGAGCTTGGCAAACTGACCGTCCTCGAGCACCACGACATCGCGGGTGGCGTCGATGAGCGCGATGACATCGGAAGCAACATAGGAGCCGGTCTCGCCCGCGCCGACCACGATCGGGGAATCCTTGCGGGCCACGGCGATCACGCCGGGCTCGTCAGCGCACACGGCGGCCAGACCATAGGCACCGACCACGTGGGTGCACGCCTCGCGCACGGAGGCCATCAGGTCGTGCGTCTCGGCATAAGCCTCTTCGATCAGATGCGCGAAGACCTCGGTATCGGTCTCGCTCTTAAAGTGGTGGCCGCGACCCTCCAGCTCTTCGCGCAGCTCGGCGAAGTTCTCGATGATGCCGTTGTGGACGATGGCGATACGGCCGTCGCAGCTGGTGTGGGGGTGAGCGTTAACGACGGAGGGCTTGCCGTGGGTGGCCCAACGGGTGTGGCCGATACCGCAGGTAGCGTCGCTGTCAATGTTGGAAAGCTCGCTCTCCAAGCCCGCGACCTTGCCCACGCGACGGATGACATCGAGGTGCGCCGCGGCGCCCTCGCCCACCTCGAGCGCGACACCCGAGGAGTCATAGCCGCGATACTCCATACGCTTGAGGCCCGTGACCAGGATGTTCTTTGCAATATCAGAGCCGGTGTAGCCGACGATTCCGCACATAAGATAAATCCCTTCGTTCGCGTGACTGCAAGACGTCCACGCACAAGGGGCGCTGAGACGTATAACGTTCGAGTATTGTACTCACGCAAACGCAAGCTGATATACCAGAAGTGGTATCTCAACTTAGATACCACCCGATGCACACACGTCCAGCCGGTCCAAACCACCACAAAAGCACCTGTCCCCTTCGTGGTGGTTTGAGCTGGCAACAGCGTTTCCCCAGATAAAACCTGCCAAAATAAACCTATCCCTTTTTGGTAGGTTTGGGATGCTACAATCTGGCTTGTACTTGAAACGCATCAAAGGGGCCGCTATGGCAAAGGTAAAAATCAGCGACGTCGCGCGCGAGGCCGGGGTTTCGCTGGGCACGGTTTCCAACGCGCTCAACCATCCCGAAAAGCTGCGCCCCGAGACCCTCAAGCTCATCAACGAGACCATCAGTCGCCTTGGCTACCTGCCCAACCAAAGCGCTCGTCAGCTCGCGGGCGGCGCCACCAAGTCCTTTGGCCTGGTGCTCCCCCGTCTCGATCACGGCTTTTCGCTCCAAATCGCCAGCGGCGCCCACAACGAGGCCCGCAAGCACGGCTACGACTTGCTCATCGCCAACGCCGATAACGACGATATTCTCGAGGACCATTACCTGCGCTACTTTATGGGCACCCAGATGTCCGGCGTCATGGTTCAGCCCATGGCATCCCCCGACTGGCACCCCGCCATGACCAAGATGCCCGTGCCGATCGTCCATCTGGACATCCATTGCTCCGAGCCCGGCTACTACGTAGCGGCCGACAATGAGGCCCAGGGTCGCATCATTGCCGAACTTGCCATCGCCCGCGGCGCGCACCATATTGTCGTCGTCGGCCGAGCAGCATTTATGCAACTCACTCTGCGCGTCCTTGGCATTCATAAGGCGCTCGCCCTGCACCCCGATATCAAGATCGAAGTCATCGACGCCGGCGAATGGAATACCGCTGCCGACGGCTACGGCATCGGTGCCCAAATCGCCGAGCGCCCCGCGGACGAACGTCCCGATTTTGTCGTCGGCCTGACCGATGTGTTGGCCTCGGGCGTCGTTTCGGCACTGGTCGACAAGGGCATCTCTGTCCCCGGGCAAGTACGCGTAGCAGGCTGCGATGGCAACCCGCTCGCTTGGAGCGGATCGGTCCCGCTCACTACGGTAGCGCCCCCGGGCTACGAGATTGGCCGCAAGGGCGTTCAATTGCTCATGGAGCAAATCGAGAACAAGGCCCCGGCAAAGATCAAGCATATCCGTGTCGGCTCCGCAGCACGTACCGTCACCGCAGTCGCCGCCGAGGATATCAACCGCCAAGAACTGGTACGTCCGTTCCTACTGGAACGCGCCAGCACCCAGGCAAGCAGCCAGACCGACGCCACGGCCATCAACCTCGGTGCGTATCTATAGCACGCCCGCGAGTATGCTAAGTCGCCGCTTAAGCAAAAGGGGCCCGACCATTGCCGGACCCCTTTTGCTTAAGCGCAAACGTGAGCAATCGCTCGTTTCAACGCCGCAATTTTCTAGCGCACAGTCTTGATTGCCGCCACCAGGTCGAACAACGTATCGAGCACGGCCTCGCAGCCATCCACCACGTCCTGCGGCAGCGGCACGATATCGGGGACGGCAAAGACATGGCAGCCGGCCGTAATGCCCGAGACGCAACCGTTGCGCGAATCCTCGACCACGGCACATTCCTCGGGAGCAAAGCCCGCGCGCTCGCAGGCGAGCAGATACATCTCGGGGTCGGGCTTGCCGTGCACGACGTCCTCGCCACACGTTACCGTTTCAAACTTGTCAAAGAGGCCGAATGCTTTAAGGTTGCGCTCGGCCGTAACATGGCGCGATGACGTTGCAAGGCCTACGTGATGGCCCGCAGCCAACAGCTCGTCTATGCACTCGGCAGCGCCGGCCTTAAGCTCCAGATCGGTCTTGACCATCTCGTCGCGAATCTCCTTGTGGCGGACATAGATCGCCTCGGCGGTCTTGTGGCTGCCGTAATGCTTATCGAGGATGTCCATAACATCGGGCAGCGTGCGGCCGATAAACTGATGGATCAGCGCTTCATCAATCGCGAGCCCCAGCTCAGCGGCACCTGCCTTCCAGGCCTTAATCCCCAAACGCTCGGTATCGACCAGCGTTCCATCCATGTCAAAAATAACAGCCTTGATCATATCGGTCCCCCTCACCGGATTGCATTACTGCCACTCTACCGCACTTTACAAGCTTGTATATAACGTATATAGCATATTGCACTTTCGTTACATAGCTGGAAGTCTTATGACAAGCAGCTCGGTGGGATTATAGTTTCATCCGAGCTTTAATAACTGTAAGGAACTTTCATGCTTTCAGACACCGCCGCACCCGCAGAGGAGCTTCAGGACAAACTCGCAGCACTCGAGCAGCTGCTTTTGGCATACGGACGCGTCGCCATCGGCTTTTCCGGTGGTGTCGACAGCAGCTTTTTGGCCGCGGTCTGCGCCCGCATCATGCCTACCAATACCCTCCTCGTCCATCTCACCACGCCACTCATCGGCACGCCCGAACAGGCCTCGTTTGAGCGGTCCGTTGATGGACAAGCCAATGAAGGGGCGCATTTTAAGCTCCCCGTGCTCAATCTTTCGGTTGATCAGCTGCAGCTCCCCCAAGTAGCCTGCAACGATGCCAATCGCTGCTACCACTGCAAGCACGCCGGCTTTACCGCCATCGTCAACCACGCCAAGTCGCTCGGCTTTCCCACCGTCATCGATGGCAGCAATGCAAGCGATCGCGGTGACTACCGCCCCGGCATGCGTGCGGCAGAAGAGCTCGGCGTACGCTCCCCTCTCATGGAGGTCGGCTTTACCAAGGACGAAGAGCGCGAACTACTGCACGCATGGGGCTATCCCGTTTGGAACCTGCCGGCGGGAGCATGTCTTGCCACGCGCGTCCCCACGGGCGAGGAGCTTACGCGCGAGAAGGTCTCCCTGATTCGCGCCTGCGAGGATTACCTGCACGATCTTGATCTGGCACAGGTACGTGCGCGCTTGGTCGGCGGCTGCATGCATATCGAGGCCGCACCCGCAGATGTCGCCAAGATTGCCGCCCTCGGCGGTGCCGCCGTCGACGACAAGGGCAAGACCCCGCTGCCCGCCGCCATCGAGTCCGCGCTGCGCGAGCTGGGCTGCGACCATATCTCCCCTGAGGTCACCCCCTACATCCACGGTGCCATGAATCAGTAACCTGCCAATAAGGGACAGGTTTATTTCGGCAGGTTTTATCTTGGGAAACGCGAACAGGGCCGTGACACCCATACGGCGTCGCGGCCCTTTTCCTTGGAGAAGGATCAATTGATTGAACGGGATGACCGTTCTAGTCTTCGAGTCCGCTATTGATGAGCTCCGCAATCTCAACGGGATCGGTGCTCGCGCGCACCTTGTCACGGAAGCCGGCGTCCATCAGCATCACGGCAGCCTTGGAGAGCAAGCGCAGGTGCGTGGTTCCTGCCTCGCCGGCAGGCACGTACAGCGCGAGCGCAACATCGACGGGCACACCATCGAAGCTCGGCCATTCAACGGGCTCGACCAGCTTAAGCACGGCAACGCCCGGCGTGTGGATAGCATCGCTTTTGGCATGTGGAACGGCAAAACCGGCGACAAGGCCAGTCTCGGCCTCGTTCTCGCGAGCCATGAAGGCAGTCTCTACGGCAGATGCGTCGTCAGCAAAGCCGAGCTCGACGGCCTGATCGGACAAATAATGCAGGGCATCCTCGCGCGAGGCGGCGGTATACCCTATCGTCACTTGGTTGGCAGATACAAATCCCATGGAAACCTTCCTTACAACACAGACCTGACCGCAGCTTCGATGCCGTCGGCGTCCAAACCGTACTTGTGCAGCAAATCGACCGCAGGGCCGGACTCGCCATACACATCGCGCACGCCGACGCGACGCATCGGCACCGGATACTGCTCCGCTAGCACCGAGGCAACGGCCTCGCCAAGACCGCCGATAATCGAATGCTCCTCGGCAGTGACCACGCGACCGGTCTTCTTGGCGCTGGCTACAACCAGGCGTTCGTCGAGCGGCTTGATCGTATGCATGTTGATGACCTCGGCATCGATGCCATCGGCAGCGAGCGCCTCGGCAGCCTCAAGCGCCTCGGCGACCATAAGGCCACAAGCGATGATGGTCACATCGGACCCCTCGCGCACGACCACGCCGCGACCAATCTTGAACTCATAGTCCTCGCAGTCGTTGATGACCGGTGTTGCCAGGCGGCCGAAGCGCATGTAAACCGGGCCCTCAAACTCATAGGCGGCGCGCACACAGGCACGAGCCTCGACGTCGTCGGCGGGAACGACCACCGTCATACCCGGAATCGTGCGCATGAGTGCGATATCCTCGCAGCACTGGTGCGTGGCGCCGTCCTCGCCCATCGAAATGCCGGCATGAGTAGCGCCAATCTTGACGTTGAGGTGCGGGTAGCCGATGGAATTGCGGACCTGCTCGTAGGCGCGACCGGCGGCAAACATCGCAAAGGTGCTCGCAAAAGCAACGCGGCCCGTGGTCGCGATGCCGGCGGCAAGACCCATCAGGTTGCTCTCGGCAATGCCGGCGTCGTAGAAGCGCTCAGGGTGCGCAGCCTTAAACTTACCGGTCTGCGTGGCGGCGGCCAGGTCGGCATCGAGAACCACAAAGTCATCGCGCTCATTGCCCAGCTCGACAAGTGCCTCGCCATAGCTAACGCGCGTGGCGACTTTCTTGACGTCTGCCATTAGAGCTCCTCCCCTGCTGCTGCGAGCTCGGCCATGGCCTGCTCAAACTGTTCATCGTTGGGGGCCTTGCCGTGCCAACCAACCTGGTTCTCCATAAAGGAAACGCCCTTGCCCTTCATGGTCTCGGCGATGATGGCGGTCGGCTGACCCTTGGTGGCGCGGGCCTCGGCAAAGGCGGCGCGGATCTGATCGAAATCGTTGCCGTCGGCAAGCTCCACCACGTGGAACTTAAAGGCGCGGAACTTGTCGGCGAGCGGCATGGGGTCGTTGACCTCCTCGACGGGGCCGTCGATCTGCAGGCCGTTGTGGTCGACGATCACGCAGAGGTTATCGAGCTGCTGGTTGCCGGCAAACATGGCTGCCTCCCAGACCTGACCTTCCTGGATTTCACCATCGCCAAGAAGTGTATAAACACGAAATGCTTTGTTCTGCAGTTTTGCACCGAGTGCCATTCCGACTGCTGCGGAGATTCCCTGTCCGAGGGAACCGCTTGACATATCAACGCCCGGGATATGTTTCATATCCGGATGTCCCTGCAGGTAAGAGCCAAGGTGGCGAAGGGTCAGCAGGCTGTCTCTTATACACATCTGACGCTGCCGAC
>USOF01000026.1 GCA_900556285.1 uncultured Collinsella sp.
CACGCAAAGAAGGCCACTTAATGTGGCCTTCGTCTTGCGCAGGACTGTCCGAGCAGCAAACCAAAACCATCTCGCCAGCCCAGCGACCATGGGGTCCCAAGGTTTTCAAAAAAGCGGTCGGCGCGCAGTGCGCCGACCGCCGATATATGGGGTCTGATATTTTCTACCAGCTAGGGTCTCTTACTCGTCAAGAAGATCTCCTGGCATGTCGTTGCCGTCGCCTAGGTCGACTGGGGCCTCCTCGGCGTCGGCTGCGGCCTCGGCACCTTCGCCTTCGGGCTTCTCTTTGGCGGCCGTCATGCGGGCTACGGCGCAGATGCGGTCGTTGTCGTCGACGGCCATCATCTTGACGCCCTGGGTGGCGCGACCGGTTTGGCTGATCTCGTCGGTCTTGACGCGAATGACCGTCGCGCCCTCCGTCACGATGAACAGCTCATGCTGCGGGCCCACCGTCTTCATGGCTGCGAGGTTACCCTTGCGCTCGGTCATCTGGATGGTGTAGACGCCCTGACCGCCGCGGTTCTGCTCCGGGTAATCCGAGACCGGCGTGCGTTTGCCGTAGCCGCGCTCGGTAATGACGAACAGGTCACCGTTACCGTTGGTAATCTCCATACCAAGAACGCTCACGCCTTCCTTCATGCCAATGCCGCGGACGCCGCTGGTATCGCGACCGGTGGCGCGCACCTGCTCCTCGGAGAACATGATCGCCTTGCCCGCGGTGGTGGCCAGGATAATCTTGTCGCCCTCGCGCACGCGGCGCACGTTCAACAGCGCGTCGTCGTCGCGCAGGTTGATAGCGATTAGGCCGTCGCGACGGCTGCGGTCATATGCGCTCATCACGGTCTTCTTGACCATACCGCTCTTGGTGGCAAACATCAGGTACTCGTCGGCCGGGAACTCGCGGCAGCTGATGACGCTCGCGATCTTCTCGCCCTCCTCGAAGGGCAGCAAGTTGACGATCGCGGTACCGCGTGCCTGGCGCGTACCTACCGGCAGCTCGTGCACCTTCAGGCGATAGACCTTGCCCTTGCTCGAGAAGAACAGCACGTACTCGTGCGTGGACGCGATGAACATCTCATCGATGACATCGTCCTCTTTGAGGTTGACGCCCGACACGCCCTTGCCGCCGCGCTTTTGGGCGCGGTAGGCGGCAACCGGGATACGCTTAACGTAGCCGGTGTGGGTGATGGTCACGACCATATCCTCGTCGGCGATGAGGTCCTCGACATCCAGGTCCTTCTCGACCTGGCTGATCTCGGTGCGGCGCTTATCGCCGAACTTCTTGGAGATCTCGCGCATCTCTTCCTTGATGACGCCCAGGATCTTCTCCTCATGCGCCAGCAGGTCCTCGTAGTAGGCGATGGCGCGGCGCAGGCCGTCCAACTCTTCCTGAATCTTGTCGCGCTCCAGGCCGGTCAGGCGGCGCAACTTCATCTCGAGGATGGCCGTGGTCTGCTCGGGCGTAAAGCCAAAGCGCTCGATCAAGCGACTGCTGGCCTCGGAGTCGGTCTGCGAGGAGCGGATGATGCTAATGACCTCGTCGATATGGTCGAGAGCCATCAAGTAGCCCTCAAGGATATGCGCGCGGGCCTGGGCCTTCTTGAGGTCAAAGCGGGTGCGGCGAGTGACGACGTCGACCTGGTGGTCGATGTAGTGCTGCAGCATCTCGCGCAGGCTCAGGCATTTGGGAACGCCGTTGACGAGTGCCAGGTTGTTGGCGCCAAAGGTCGTCTGCAGCGAGGTGTACTTATACAGATTGTTGAGCACGACCTGCGGAATGACGCCCTTCTTGAGCTCGATGACCAGACGGATGCCCTTCTGGTTGGACTCATCGCGCATATCCGAGATGCCCTCGATGCGCTTGTCGTTGACGAGCTGGGCAATCTTCTCCTGCAGGGTGCCCTTGTTGACCATGTAGGGAATCTCGGTGAAGACCAGGCGGCTGCGACCGGTCTTGGTGGACTCAACGTGTGCCTTGGCGCGCACGGTAATGGAGCCGCGGCCGGTCTCGTAGCTCTGCTTAATGCCGGCGCTGCCCATGATGATGGCGCCGGTGGGGAAGTCCGGACCGGGCATGATCTGCATGAGCTCGTCGACAGTGGCGTCGGGATTATCGATCAGGTAGCAGGTGGCCTCGATCGCCTCGGTGAGGTTATGCGGAGCGATGTTGGTGGCCATGCCGACGGCGATGCCCTGGCTGCCGTTGACCAGCAGGTTGGGGAAGCGCGCAGGCAGCGCCACGGGCTCGGCGAGCGATTCGTCGTAGTTGGGCTGCCAGTCGACGGTATCCTTCTGCAAGTCACGCAGCAGTTCCATGGCGGGCTTTGCCAGGCGGCTCTCGGTGTAACGCATGGCTGCCGCGCCGTCGCCGTCGATGTTACCGAAGTTGCCGTGACCGTCGATGAGCGGCGTGCGCATGGAGAACCACTGTGCCAGGCGGACCATGGCCTCATAGACCGCGAAATCGCCGTGCGGGTGGTACTTACCGATAACTTCGCCGACCGTCCAAGCTGACTTCTTGTGCGGGCGGTTGGGGTAGATGCCGCTCTCGTTCATCGCGTACAGAATGCGGCGGTGCACCGGCTTTAAGCCGTCGCGCACGTCCGGTAGGGCACGCGCCGTGATAACCGACATCGAATACTCGATGAACGATTGCTTCATCTCGCGACCGAACTCCGAAATCTGGAGCTGGCCGCCGTTGATATCCTCGCCGGCCGAGGCGCCGCGATCGACTTCGCCAAAGCTCTCCTCGAGCTCGGCGTCGTCTTCTTCTTCCTCATCATCGACATCGGGATTATAGGCGTCCGGGTCGCCGTCCTCGCCCTGCTCAGCACGGGCGAGCAGGCGCTTCAGATCATCGGGCATGCCGGCGTCGCTGGCCTCGTCCATACCCTCGTTATTGTTGATATCGTCTGCCACGTTACCTCCTCTTAAGCGTCAAGGAATCGTGCATCATGTGCGTGCTTCTCGATGTACTCGCGGCGATAGCCGACCTCGGAACCCATCAGCTCGCGCACGGCGCGGTCCGCCACCACGGCGTCCTCGATCGACACACGCTGCAGGATGCGGGTCTTGGGATCCATCGTCGTCGAGGCAAGCTGCTTGGGGTCCATCTCGCCCAGGCCCTTGTAGCGCTGGACGGTATAGCCCTTGCGCTTTTTGGTGATCTTGCCGTCCTTGGCCTTGCCGTCCTCGTCGTTATCGTCGGGGTTCAGGCCCAGACTCTGGATGGTGTCGCGCAGAATCTCGTCTTCGGGCTGGCGGCCGTTGGGATACACGTAGTGGATCTTGTTGCGCACCTTAATGCCAAAGATGGGCGGGCAGGCAACATAGACGTAGCCGGCATCGATCAGCGGACGCATGTACTTGTAGAAGAACGTCAGCAGCAGGATGCGGATATGCGCACCGTCGACGTCTGCATCGGTCATGATGATGATCTTGTGGTAGCGCGCCTTGGTGATATCGAAGTCGCCGCCGTCGCCGGCACTCGTCGTGACGCCGCAGCCGATCGCGGTAATCAGCGACTGGATGGTGTCACTCGAGAACGCGCGATGGTCACCAACGCGTTCGACGTTCAAAATCTTGCCGCGCAGGGGCAGAATCGCCTGGATGTCTCGGCGACGGCCGTCCTTGGCCGAACCGCCTGCCGAGTCGCCCTCTACAATGAAGAGCTCGGTCAGCTCGGCATCGCGCACCGAGCAGTCGGCGAGCTTACCGGGCAGGGACGCCGTCTCGAGCAGGCTCTTGCGGCGGGTCGCTTCGCGCGCCTTGCGGGCGGCGTTGCGCGCCTTGCAGGCCTGTTGTGCCTTCTTGACGATCTCGCGAGCGGGCTTGGGATGCTCCTCGAGGTAATCGGCAAGGCCGTCGGTCACGATCTTGAGCGTCAGCGCGCGCATATAGGAGCTGCCGAGCTTGGCCTTGGTCTGGCCCTCAAACTGCGGATCGGGCAGCTTGACCGAGATAACGGCCGAAAGGCCCTCGCGCACATCGTCGCCGGTCAGGTTGGCGTCTTTTTCCTTGAGCAGGTTCTGCTTGCGCGCGTAATCGTTGATCACGCGGGTGAGCGCGGTGCGGAAGCCCTCAAGGTGCATGCCACCCTCGGGGGTGTAGATGTCGTTGGCAAACGACATGACGTTCTCGCCGTAACCGCTATTCCACTGCAGAGAAACCTCGACCTCGCCCATCTTGGTCACAGGCGCGTCCGGGTCCGATTTGCCCTCGATGTAGATGGGCTCCTTAAAGGCCTCGGGGACGTCCTTGCCCTCGTTGAGGAACTTGACGAAGTCGATGATGCCGCCCTCGTAGCAAAACTCCTCCACGTGGGGAGTCGCCTCGCGCTCGTCGGTCAACACGATCTTGAGGTTCTTATTGAGGAACGCCGTCTCCTGCAGACGGTTGTGCAGCGTATCGAAATCGTAGATGCAGGTCTCGAAGATCTCGTCGTCGGGCCAGAAGGTGACGGTGGTGCCCGTCGAATCCGAGGTGCCCACGACCTCCATCTTCTTGACGGTCTTGCCGCGCGAGAACTCCATCTCGTAGGTGTTGCCGTCGCGACGAACCTGAACGACCACGCGCTTGGACAGTGCGTTGACGACGGAGATGCCAACGCCGTGCAGGCCGCCCGAGACCTTATAGGCCGAGTTATCGAACTTACCGCCGGCGTGCAAGATCGTCATGACGACCTCGAGCGTCGGGATCTTTTTAACAGGGTGCTCGTCGACGGGGATGCCGCGCCCGTTGTCGACGACCGTGATGGAGTTGTCGGCGTGGACCGTCACCTGGATCTCGGTGCAGAAACCGGCCATGGCCTCGTCGACGGAGTTGTCAACGATCTCCCACACCAGGTGATGCAGACCGCTGGCGCTCGTCGAGCCGATATACATGCCCGGGCGCTTACGAACGGCCTCGAGACCTTCGAGAATCTTAATCTCGCCGCCATCGTAATCGTTTTCGTTTGCCACACGTCCTCCTTCAGTCAAGAAAATGTGTACAGCCTTACTAGTTTATCGTAAAAAAATACCCTCGGGAACGAGGGTATTTGGCTCTACAAGGCCACCAGATGCGATTTAAGGCTCTTTTTTGCTTTGCACGCCCTTGGCCCACTCGGCACTGGCTCTCATGGCATTCTCGAGGGCCTCGCGCAGTTTTTGGTCTTCGATGGGCACTACTTGGCGCTCAATCTCGGTGCGCTCGGCCTCACTTAGGTCGGCGTGCGGAGCCGGCGGGCGCTCGGTCGTCGCCGGACGCAGGCGCTGCTTGGCGGCGGGCGGCGTGTGACCGGGCGCGGTGGTTTTGAACACCAGGCCGTCCACATGCGCACCGGCGCGCTCCATGCGCGCGCGGATGATCTCGCGCAACAGCGTCATTTCCTGCGTCCACGAGGGCGAGTCGAGATATACCAGCAGCTCATTGGACTCGGGCAGGTAGCGCAGGCCCGTCACATGGCGCCCCTCGCGCGTGCCCGAGCACACCGCATTCCAGGCGCGATAGACCGCACGAGATTCCTCTGCAGCCTCCATCTGCACGCGGCGCTCAGGCGTCGCGGCCGCCAGGATGCGCTGGCGCTCTGCGTTTAAAAATCCACTGAAGGCGACCGTTTCGCTCTCGCGCTCGTAATTAGCACGTCTCACCCATGCTCACCACCTTGGCTCGATCAAGCAGGTCATCGGTAAAATACCCCAGGTTGGTCGTGGTTATGACCGTCTGGATATCATCGCCGATCAGCCGCAGAAAAGCGCCGCGACGCTCGCCGTCGAGCTCGCTCATCACGTCGTCCAAAAGCAGCAGTGGGGCGGTGCCCAGGACATCGCGAGCCACGGCCACCTCCGCCACCTTCCAGGCCAAAACCAACGTCCGCTGCTGACCTTGGCTGGCAAATGAACGGGCGGAGCGACCCGCCACGGTAAACTCAATCTCGTCGCGATGCGGTCCCACCAACGTCACGCCGCGGCGAATTTCCTCGTCGGCGTGCTCATCAAGGGCAGCCAGCATGCGCTCGTACGCCCAGCCCTTCAGCTCTTCGCGATCATCGACCTGGGGCAAATCCCCCAGCGTGGACGTATAGGTCACGTTGGCAGCCTCACCGGATGCCACTTGCCCGTAGGCAGTGTGCACATGGCCCGCCAGCCGATCGAGCAGGGCCAACCGGTGCACAAGCAGGGCCGAGCCCGCGCGGGCAATCGAATCGTTCCACGCGCCGAGCATCTCGCGACAGCACCAGGTCTCCTTGAGCAGGGCGTTACGCTGGGTCACGCAGCGTCCATAGGTGCTCGCAAGATCGGCATAACGTGCGCTCAGTTGCATGCCAAAGTCATCGAGGGCGGCGCGGCGCACACTGGCGCCTCGCTTAACCATGTCCAGATGGTCGGGGCAAAACAGCACGCTCGGCAGAACCCCGCGCACACCGGCGGCAGAACATCTCTTGCCGTTGCGGCTAAACGAGCGCTTACCGTCCTCCGCGTTCAATCCCATATCAAGCACGCGGCCGTCGCCCTCGAGCCTCAGCTCGACCTTGCACGAGCCCACGCCGTCATGGACGAGCTCGGCTGCGGTCGGATGCCTAAACGAGGCGCCGCTCGTCAGCAGCTGCAGCGCCTCTATGAGATTGGTCTTTCCTGCCGCGTTGGGTCCCGCAAGTATCGTCACGCCTTCGTCCAGGGCAAGGCGATAACTATCGAAGCTGCGGTAGCGCGCGACGGAAAGATCGCGGGCGAACATGGTCATGGCGCAGCGCTAGATGCGGACCGGCATGACCAGGTACAGGTAGTTGATCTTGTCGTAGGACTTGAAGATGCCCGCCTGCGAGTAGCTCTTGAGCTCCAGCGTGATCTCCTTCTCCTTGGACAGGGCATTGAGGCACCCGAAGATGTAGTGGTAGTTGAAGGCGATGGTACCCGACTCGCCCTCGGCCTCGACATCGATCGTCTCCTGCGCAAGGTCCTGGTCATTGGAAATGGAGGACAGGCCCATCTGCCCGTTCTCGACATCGATCTCGAACTTGACAGCGGGGTTGGCGCTCGCGATAACGGCCACGCGCTTGAGGGCGGCGTTAAAGGCGGCGACGTCAATCTTGACGCTCGTCACGCACGAATCGGGGATGAGCTGCTTGTAGTTGGGGTACACGCCCTCGATGCGGCGCGACACGTAGGTGGTATTGCCGGCCTCGAAGACGACCTGGGTGTCGGTAGCCCCGATCATGATGGTCGCCTGGCTGGCCATGATGTTCAGCGCGTCGTTAAAGGCGTCGGCCGGAACGTTGAGCTCAAAGGAGCCCTCGAGGGTCGAGGTCTCGACCTGCGTATCGCACACGGCCAAGCGGAAGGAATCGGTCGCCACCAGGCGCACGGTGTTGTTCTCGACCTTCATGTGCACGCCGCCTAGGATGGGGCGGGCCTTGTCGGTCGAGGTGACGCGCCACACGCGGCCGACCATTTCGGACAAGATATCGGTCGGCAGCTCCACGGCACTCTCGATGGCATAGGCCGGAAACTCGGGGAAGTCATTGGCATCGAGCGTGTTCAGGCGGAAAGAGCTTTTCTCGCAACCAATCAGCACCTGGCGCTCGGACAGCTCAAAGGTGACCGGGGCATCGGGGAGGGTCTTGGTGATATTGGAGAGCATCTTACAGGGGATAACCATCTCGCCCTCTTCTTCGACATGCGCCGCGATGCGATGACGGATCGAGATGGTGTAGTTAGAGGTCTGGAATTCCAAGATGCCGTCTTGCGCCTTGACGAGCACGCCCGACAGGATGGGAAGGGTGGATGCCGAAGCGACGCCCTTCATAACGACGCCGATGGCTTGTGTAAGCGAGCTCTGGCTGACGGTGAACTTCATCTTTTAATACCTTTCTATAGATATAAATATCTTAATAATAGTAATAGCACTGACGAAACTGTTGATTACTCCCAAAGACGCAGGTCAGACCCAGAAAGAGAATCGACAGCAACCTGTGTGCAACGGGGGTGGTTTTCCACGTTCAAAACCTGCGCAAAACTTTTCATCACCGCGGGTTGGGTTTTAAACACCTTATGCCCGTGGTTTCGACAAGTTTTCAACAGGTGTCTCTATTTCCCTACGAGCGCAGTGTAATTTTATCGCGCAGTGACTTGAGGTCTTCGGTGACGGTGCGGTCTTCCTGGATCATCTTCTGGACCTTTTTGTAGCTCGTGCTGACGGTCGAGTGGTTGCGGTTGCCAAATTCGGCGCCCACCGCCGTGGTCGTCATTTCGCACATCTCGATGGCCAGGTAGATAGCGATATGGCGTGCTTTGGCGATATTGGCGTTGCGACGCGGGCCGATGAGCTCCTCGTGTGTCACGCCGTACTGCTCTTCGATGACGGACTGAACCGTCTGGACGTTGATCTTTTTGGCCGATGTGTCGAAGTACTGGCTGGCGATGGCGTCGATATCGTCAAAGGTGAGCTCTCCGCCCTCGCGCTCGCGGTCGCCCGCCTCGCCGGCGCAGCGCTCGCAAAAGCTCTCGAGTTCGCGGATGTTGGTGCCCGAGACCTCGGCCATGTGTTTAAAGTGCTCGTCGGTCAGGTGCCCGCCGTCGCCCCCATAGGCCGCCAGCAGTGAGTCGTCGCCCGCCTCGGGAGCGGCGACGATGGTGTTCTCGTAATAGCGCTGCAAGATCTTGTATTTCATCTCGTAGCTGGGCTCTGCGACCAGGCAGAGCATTCCGGCGTTAAAGCGGCTGGTCAGGCGTTCGTCCATGCTCAGGTCCTTGGGGGCGCGGTCTGCCGCGATGACGACCTTCTTGTTGTTGCGGATGAACTCGTCCATGAGCTGGAAAAAGTAGTCCACGCTCGCGCGCTTGCCGATGATGTTTTGGATGTCATCGATGATGAGCACGTCCACGCCGTGGTACGCCTGCATGATGGGGGCGTTGCTCTTCTTTTGGCGGTCGAACTCGGTCATCAGGTCGTCCAGATATGCCTGGGAGTTGGCATACTTGACCTTGATCTCGGGCGACTTCTCGGCGAGCTCGTTTTTGATGGCAAGCAGCAGGTGCGTCTTGCCCAGGCCCGATTTGCCGTAGATGAACAGTGATGTGCACGTGCCGCGCTCGTCCGCGAGGGCGGCAAACTTGAGTGCCGAGCGATAGGCATGGCTGTTCTCGGGGCCGTAGACAAAGTTCTCAAAGGTAAATTTTGAGTTCGCGGCGAGCGGGGCTCCATCCGTATTCTGCTCGGCCGGCACGGTCGGTGCTGGCATGGGTGAAGTGGGGGTCGCAGCTTGCGTGGATTTAGTCGGCGCTCCGCCCTTCATCTGGTTCATCATGCGACGAAAATCATCGGCCGAGAGCGTGTTCTTGATTGC
>USOF01000027.1 GCA_900556285.1 uncultured Collinsella sp.
CTGCATGTCCGAAATGGCGCGGCCGACCTGCGACTGCGGAACCTCTAATCGGAAATCGTACCACGGCTCTAAAAGCACGCTTTTCGCCTGTAATAAGCCGTGGCGCACGGCGCGATAGGTGGCCTGACGAAAATCGCCGCCCTCGGTGTGTTTGGCATGCGCGCGGCCGCCTGTGAGCGTAATGCGCATATCGGTGATGGGCGAACCGGTCAGCACGCCCAGATGATCGCGCTCCATGGCGTTGGTGAGCGCCAGACGCTGCCAGTTAAGATCGAGCTCGTCGGTCGAGGTCACGGTGCCAAACTGCACGCCCGAACCCGCCGGCAACGGCTCCAGGCGCAAATGTACCTCGGCATAGTGGCGCAGTGGCTCAAAGTGACCCACGCCCTCGACCGGCTGCGAAATAGTCTCCTTATAGAGAATACCGCCGGGCTCAAACGCAATCGAAAGGCCAAAGCGATCGGCCAACACCTGCTGCACGACCTCAAGTTGCACGGCGCCCATCAACTGCAAATGAATCTGCTCAAGATGAGTGTTCCAGCTTACGCCGAGCATGGGATCTTCGTCCGCCAACTCAGTCAGCGCTTTGAACACCGCGTGGACATCGTGTTCGCCCGGAAGCACCGTATAGGTAAGGACCGGCGCAATGACAGGCGCATCGCCCGCAGGCTCCGCGCCCAGGGCATCACCCGGGCGAACGTGCGCAAGACCCGTCACGGCGCAGATGCCGCCAGCGGCAACTTCCTGGGCAAGCTCGTATTTCTCGCCGTTATAGATGCGCACCTGGTCGATCTTTTGCTCCCATGCCTCGGCACCGGAACGTCCGCCAATCATCTGTTTTGCGTGCAGCGTGCCGCCGGTCACTTTAACCCAAGCCAAGCGCTCGCCGCGATCCCCGCGGCTGACACGATAGACGCGCGCGGCAAACTCCGGAAGCCATGCCTGCTCACGCATCAGCGCGCATATGCCATCCAGCAGCTCGTCCACGCCTTGGTCCTTGAGCGCCGAGCCGGCAAAACAGGGAAAGAGCTTGCGCTCGGCAACCATGCGTGACAGCGTTGCGACGGAAAGCTCACCCGCTTCAAGAAACTCCTCGAGCGCCGCCTCGTCCAACGCAGCAGCGTCCTCCTGAACGGTGCCGCCCGCCAGCAGCTCGCCGGCATCCAGACAGCCTTCGGAAAGACGCTGCCCAAGCTGGGCCAGCAACGCATCGCGACCAGGGTTCTCAAGATCGATCTTGTTGATAAAAATGAACGTAGGTATGTCATAGCGCGCAAGCAGGCGCCACAGGGTTTCGGTATGCCCCTGCACGCCGTCGTTGGCGCCCACAACCAAAATCGCGTAGTCGAGTGCGCGCAGCGTGCGCTCCGCCTCGGCAGAAAAATCGACATGTCCCGGCGCATCCACGAGCATGACGTGAGTATCGCCATGGTCGAGCACAGCCTGCGACGAGAAGATCGTAATACCGCGCTCGCGCTCAATCTCGTTCGTATCCAGATGCGAATCGCCATTGTCCACGCGGCCGCGCTTGCGAATGCGGCCCGCGTTGAATAGCATGGCCTCGGCCAACGTGGTCTTGCCGGCATCGACATGCGCCAAGATTCCAACGACCGCTTGCTTCGACATGGCTCTCCTCTTATTGCAAGCCCATCGCACGCGGCAACGGGCGTCCTCATTCCACACTGGATGATACAATTTACGGGCCGGCGGGCGAAGCGGGCCCTATCCCCCGACCGAGCTCATCGCCCTGCGTTGCCGCGCGGCGATTTTCGTAGGTTCGCGCCTTGCGAAAGCCGGCTTGCAAAACAGTCAGCGAACGAAAATGGCCCCACCCGGGGCCATTTTCGTTCGTGCAAATTGTTGACACGCGTCCCCGCTCTTATGCCTCACGCAGCCAGTCAAACGCCACGCGCGGGGTGCCGTCGGACACATACACGATGCCGGCGCGCTCAAACCCCGCCTTAATACTCGCACCCTGCATGGGCAGGTTATCCTGATGCGTGTCGATACGCAGGTGATCGGCACGCTCTTTGGCAAAGGCAAACATCGCGGCCGCGATACCGTGCGCGGTGCCGTCGGACGCCACACGGTGCAGCACGGCGTACGGAGTGTCGCTGCGCCATTGCCCGTCCTCAATTACGTCATAGCACTCGTCCGGGCCCGGTAAAAAGGCAAACGTCGCCACCACGCGGCCGTCGACTTCACACACATAGCTGCCACCGGCGGCGATATCGGCAGCCAGCTGCTCGGCAGAAGGCGTGCCCTCGGGCCACTGCGTGGCGTTGCCATGCGCGCGCATAAAGGCGCGGGCCGTGTCATAGATAGCCATGACGGCGGGAATGTCGGTATCGAGGGTTTTTCTGATCATCACGCGGCGACCTCACGTTTATTGGTATCACTTTGATTGGGCAATGATACCAGCGTTTGGAGAGGGGCACGAAGCAGATGGGGAGCAAAAAGCGAGCCGCTTGGTCAAAAGCCAAAAGCGAGTTTTTGGGCGCTGCCACGGGCGGCGATATGAGCGACCTGTTTGCGCGCGAAGACGAGCGCCGCGACGCCCTGAACGCCGAGCGCGACGAGGCCTGGCGCTACAAATCGTGCGAACGCAAAAACCGTTACGACACGCGCGCCGAGGCCGAGGCAGTTATGACCGACTGCGAAAGCCGCGGGCGGCGCGGTTTGGCCTGCTACAAATGCGAATACTGCGGCGGCTGGCACCTGACATCGCACCCTTGGAAATAGGCACCGCATCGGCACGGCACCGACGGAGCGCCAACCATCGCACGCAAGCTACGGGCGCGGCGGCACCAAGACATCGTAACGAACGGCCTTGCCCGCAAGTTGATAGCTCGGCTTAACACCGGCAAGCAGTGGCCCCTTCACCGGCCGCTTGATAACCAACTTGCGCGGGTGCACCGCAAGCGCAGCCTCAACCAGCGTCTCCTCATCGGCGCACGGCTGCTCCAGATGGTGCAAGAGTTGGAATTTCTTTTTAACCGCCGCGCTCTTGGTGCGTCCGGGAAACATGGGGTCCAGATACACCACGTCGGGAGCGGTGAGCTCGCCCCGCCCGATCAGCTCAGCTGTATGGTAAAGGCCGGCAATGCTGTCCTCGCCCGCATGTAAGCGCATGCGCGCCACGGCTGTCGCAAGCGCCGGATCATCTGCCGCGCGATCCAAAGCATCCTTGAGGAGCGCCGCGATCACGCAATCCTGCTCATACAGATCGACGGTAAAGCCCGCGGCCGCCAGCAGCAGCGAATCCTCGCCAAAGCCTGCCGTGGCGTCAATCGCCCATGGGCTCTCGATGCCTTTTGCGCGCGCAGCCTTTACCAGCAGTTCTTGCTGCAGACGGCCCTGCTTGAGCCGTGGAAGCATGCGGCCAAAATCGGCACGCAGCTCCATCGTGCCGTCGGTGAGTGTGAGGCCCTCGGACTTCCCGATCAGCTCAAGCCCCGCGGACCGAGCAACAGAAAAGGGATCGACGACGCCCATGGGTACTCCTTAGCAAGCAAAACGAATACGTGAGCGCCGTTTGTGTCGGCACCCAACCGTCCGCTATTGTCCCACATGCGACATGGCCCACAGCATCGCAATACAAAGCACCGCCATCAATCCCGTGCACACAGTAGCGATCACGGAATCACTCATGCGCCTTCCCAACGACCGCGCCTCACGTACCTGCTCTGCTCCGTACATCATGGTTCCTCCTTCGGTCTAGCTCTTACCATGGCCCCATCATCGCAGCGCCGCGCATACGCTGCCATCGATTTGGCTTACGCCCAGCTTTCCTTTTTGAAAGGTTGGACCGCACAGGCAAGAGACGCTTTCAAACGCATGCATCGCCCCGTTGAACTACAATGTGCTTCACCATATGTGCAGTACATTGGGTGCGCCAAGTTGGCGTACTCGTATCGAAAGGACCAGCCATGAGCTTCACTCGCAAGACTCTCAAAATCCTTGCTCTCATCTACTTTGTTTTGGGCATCGCCAGCCTCGTCACCGCCGGCGTCGGTATCGCCACGGGCGGTCTCGATTCCACGTACGGTTCGTACGCCACGCTCGCAGCGGTCGTGCTTATCGCCAAGGGTCTCGTCGACCTTGCTGCAGGCGTCGCCGGTGTCAAGGGCGCCAACAAGCCTTCGCAGGTGGACGGCGCGTTTAAGCTCGGTATTGTTGCCGCGGTCGCCACGCTTGCCCAAGCGGTGCTCACGCTTCCCGCGTTTGGCGGCGACGCCATCAACTTTGGCGCCTTTGTCATCGTGGTGTACGACCTGTTCTTTGTCCAGCAGGCACACGCCGTTAAGGCCGAGAACAAGGACCGCCTGTAAGCGCTCGCTTCTCATAACCTCTGCAGCCAAGCAACTAAAAAGGGCCGATCGCGCATCTCCGCGGTCGGCCCTTTACGTTTGCCCAGATAAAACCTACCAAAATAAACCTGTCCCTTTTTGGCAGGTTGTTAGCTGTGGCGGTACTCGGCGATGATGAAGTCGATGTCGGTTTGAAGGGTATCCAGGTTTGCCAAGCGCTCTTTGTCGGCAGGGCGCGTGCGGTAGTAGTACGGCGTCATCTGGAACACCGCCTCGATGTCGGCCTGGGTCTGGAGCGTAATATTCGCAGATACCCGCTGCGTTCCGACCAACTCGAGCTCGGTAGTCTTCGGCAGCTTCTCGTCGTTAAGGTACGGCGTATCGTAGAGCACTTCCTTAAGCCCAAACAGATGACGGGCACCCGGCACCACGGTGTAGAGCGAGCCCTCCGGCGCCAGCACGCGGGCAAACTCGCGCTCGTTAAAGGGAGCGAAGAGCTCGGTCACCATATCGAAGGCGCCATCGGCCACAGGGATGTCCTTCATGTTGGCTACGAAATAGGTCGCATCGTCGCGCTTGGCGGCAAGGCGCACCATCTCTTTGCCCAGGTCGAAACCGTAAGCGTCCACGCCCGGCACCGCGCCCATGGCACTCGTGTAATAGCCCTCGCCGCAGCAAATATCGAGCAGCGTCATGGGGCCATTCGTAGACGCGGCGCGCCCAGACGTCTGCTTGCGCACCAGCTCGACCATCGCATCGCGCAACGGCGCATAGTAACCGCGGTTCAGAAAGTCACGACGGCTGCGTGCCTGCGACTTGGGATCGCCCATGGAGTCGCCGCTCTTGGACGAGCGCAGTAGATATAGATAGCCCTCGCGAGCACGGTCAAACCGGTGTCCGCCCGCGCATGCGGCCCCACGCTCATTGTCCACCAACGGCTCATGGCAAACGGGACACAACAACATGGCAACTCCTTAGCGCGAACAACACAACGCCCACCATTGTCGCACGCCTTCCCCACCTAGTCATTGGGTACGTTCTTGAAGGACTAGTCGTTTAAGAACGTCCCCAATGACTAGTCGATTAGGAGTATCATCGTCTGCGCAAATAAGCACGAAAGAGCATATTAGAGATTGAGAGCGTATGGCTGACACCGCATCTAAGCACATTGACATGACCACCGGCTCGCTGTGGCGCAATATTCCCCTGTTCGCCTTCCCCGTGGCCGCCACGAGCATCTTGGAGCAGCTGTCGAACCTCATCGCCACGGTCATCATCGGCAACTTCTCGGGCGACCAGGGAACCCTCGCCATGGCGGCAGTTGGCTCCAATGTTCCGCTTACCAGTCTTATGCTCAACCTGTTTATTGGCATGTCGCTTGGCTCCAACGTGGTCATCGCCAACGCTATCGGCCGCAACGATCAGAACATGGTCAAACGCGCCGTCCATACCTCGATTTTAATGGCACTCGTGGGCTTTGTCGTCATCGCGCTGGGCGAGATTTTCGCCGAGCCTATGCTCGCCGCGCTCAACGTCCCCGCCGAGACCATGCCGCTCGCATCGCTCTACCTGCGCGTCTTTTTGTTGAGCATGCCCTCGATCCTTCTCTACAACTTCGAAGCCGCCATCTTCCGCTCCGTCGGCATCACCCGCATGCCGCTCCAGGCGCTTGCCGTGTCCACCGTCCTCAACATCGGTCTGGACCTCATCTTTGTCCCCGTGCTCCACTGGGGCGTGGCAGGCGTCGCTATCGCCACGGCCATCGCCTACACCGTCAGCGCCGCCACACTCTTTATCCGCCTGCTCAAGACCGATTCCGTTGTCCGCGTCAACCCGCACGACCTTGCTATCGACCCTGTCGCCCTTAAGCGTATCGTCAAGATCGGCCTGCCCGCCGGCATCCAGAGCGCCGTCTTCGCCGTCGCCAATATCATTATCCAGTCTGCTATCAACAGCCTGGGCACCGAGGTCATGGCAGCCTCCAGCGCTGCGATGAGCCTGGAGTACGTGTGCTACAACCTGCTCAACAGCTTTAGCCAGGCTTGCACCACCTTTGTGGGACAAAACCACGGTGCTCGCCAGATCGACCGCTGCACCAAAACGCTTAAGGTCTGCCTGGTCGAAGGCGGTATCGTTGCCCTCACCACGATTATCGTTATTGTCGGCCTCGGGCGCGAAATCCTATCGCTGTTCAACAGCGATCCCAACATCGTCTCGATCGGCTATATCCGCGTGTGCTCGATTTTCCCGGCGTACGCCTTTAGCATGTTCTACGAAAACATGTCCGGCTACCTGCGCGGCTTTGGTATCTCGCTCATGCCCGCCCTCATCACCATGATCTGTGTCTGCGGCATCCGCTTCTATTGGGTGTTCTGCGTGTTCCCGCACTTCCGCACCTTTGCGAACATCATGATGGTCTACCCCATCAGCCTGGGCACCACGGCGTTCTTTATGGTCGTGGCGGTATTACTCTGCCACCCGGCACGCACCTATCGCGCCGCCCAAGCCAAAGCGACAGCCCGCTAAACACCGCACTCAACGCCACGCCAGTCATTAATTGACAATATGCGAGCTCATATAGTCGATAAAGCGCCTCGTGGCGATGGGCATGGTGTCCCAGCTGCGCCAGGCGGCCACCACGTCGCGCGAGGGGGCATGCACGATAGGCCGCACACGGATATCGGCTTGCACGCCCTCAACGGTACGGCGATAAAGCATACTCACGCCCAGGCCTTCCTCCACCATCGCCATGATGGTGTAGTCGTCGGTCACCTCGCTCGTCACGTGCGGCGACAGCCCATGCGCCGCGAATGCATCGAGCACCAGGCTCTGTTCGCCTTCATCCAGCAGCACAAACGGCTCGGACGCTAGGTCAGCGAGTGTCACCTTTTCCTTTGCCGTCAGCGGATGCGCCGCCGGCAACAATGCCACCAACTCGTCGTGATAGACCACACGCTTCTCGAGCCCAGCGGTAAATCCGCGTGCCGTAAAACAAAAATCGACCACGCCATCGTGCACCCACTGAGCGTTGCGCGTGTAATCGCCCTGCTTGAGGGTAAAGTGTACGCCCGGGTGCAGGGCCCCAAAGTCGCGGATCACGCGCGGCAACACGGTTCGGCTCACGTTGGTAAACGTCGCAATACGAATATCAGTCGAGGAAAGTCCCAGCAGCTCCTGGCGCTTGCCCTCGAGCTCGGCCTCGGCGGTCACGATCTGGCGCAGGTACGGCAGATACTGCTTGCCGTCGCGCGTAAGCGAAACGCCCTGCTTGCCGCGCTCGATAAGCGTGGTGCCTAACTCGCGCTCGAGCGCCTTGACGGCCTGGCTCACCGCACTTTGCGTATAGCCCAGCTCATCGGCCGCGCCCTTAAGACTGCCGCGATCGACCACCATACAAACAATCTGATACCGCGATGCCATTGTGCCTCCCCATCAATGCAGACGTAAAACGTTTTGCCAGGGCTTTTTCTGCCAACATTAGCATTTCTTAATCATACTGAAGATACATTCGCTTTACTACATCCATATCTGGGAGCAGAATCCTTTTTGCGAAACCGTTCTGTAACAAAAGGAGCCCCATGGATCGCAAAAAAGCAATCGCGCTCTCATTTTCCGTTCCCGTCGCATGGGGCTTTTCGTACCCCCTCATGAAGATCGGCATGGACAGCATGAACGCCACGAGCATCGTTGCGCTGCGCTGCATCATCGCCTTTGTGGCCTGCCTGCTGCTCTTCCACAAGCGCGCTTTCCGTATCAACCGCGACCTTATGGTTCGCGCCGCTATCATCGGCGCCATTATGGCAACCGAGCTCACCTGCATGTGCCTGGGCTCCAGCCTCACCTCTGCCTCCACTGCCGGCTTTTTGCAGAGCCTGACGGTCGTGATCGTGCCGTTTGCCAACGCCGCCCTGCTGCGTCGCGCCCCCGAGCGCAAGGTGCTCGTCGGCACGGCTATCGTCACCTGCGGCATGCTGCTGCTCTCGGGCGCCGACTTCACCAGCCTGAACCCGGGCGCGCTCATCATGCTGCTCTCCGCCTTTATCTATGCCAGCCACATTATCGTAGCCAAGCGCTTTGTCGAAGATGTCGACCCGCTGGCTCTGGGCGTTTGGCAGCTGGGCTTTGGCGGCCTGTTCTCGGGCATTGCCGCATGCGCCTTTGGCGGCTTCATGCTTCCCAGTACGCCCAGCGAGATCGTGGTCGTCGTCGCGCTCGCACTCATCTGCTCTGCCTATGGCTTTATCACCCAGACGCTCGTGCAGCCCCACGTGCCCGCCGAGACCACCGGCTTCGCCTTCTCGCTCGAGCCGGTCTGCTCCGCCGTCTTCTCGTTCTTCCTGGTCGGCGAGGTCCTGAGCCCCATCGCCTTCTTTGGCGCCGCTCTCATCCTCACCGGCGTCATGGTGGCAACCGTCGAGCTTCCGCGCCTTCACGCACATGGACAGGCTCGCATGGCAGGAGCGCCCGAGCGCGTCTCGTAGACCCCACTCCTTATACAGCCGCGGCATAAAGGCAACCGGTGCGCCTTTACAATAGATGCCAACAGAGCATCTGCCATAAAGGAGCCCCATGGACACCGCAACCCGCGACCGCAACATAGCAACTTGGTTGGGCGATGCGCCGCAGCCGGTACGTGACACTACGAACCAGCTGCTCGAGCGCATCGCCCTTTTGCGTGCCGAGCAGACCATCTACCCGGCACAAGACGACATCCTCAATGCCCTCGCCTACACGCCAGCCGACCAGGTCAAGGTTGTCATCCTGGGTCAAGACCCTTATCACGGGCCCAACCAGGCCATGGGACTGTCGTTCTCGGTTCCCGTGACGCAAACCAAGTTGCCGCCGAGCCTGCGCAACATCTACAAGGAACTCAATGCCGATCTGGACTGCCCCATTCCCGCCACAGGAGATCTAACGCCATGGGCACAGCAGGGCGTCTTGCTCCTCAACACTACGCTCACCCTGTCTCTTATACACATCTCCGAGCCCACGAGACTCCTGAGCATCTCG
>USOF01000028.1 GCA_900556285.1 uncultured Collinsella sp.
GAGTCTGGGAAGAGGTGCCGGGCGGAGGGCGGAGCATGGCCACCGGACCCATCGAAACACATCTCCACCGTTCCTTCAACTGGGAAAACGGCGCCCCCGGGGCCCGGATGGGGCCTCGGGGGCGTTCGGCTAGCTGCGGGAACGGCCTGTCCGCCTAATGTGTTCGGCTGAGATCGGAAATCAACCCACCACACAGGAGCTGACTCCCTATCCCGATCTTCAAACATCTCAACCTGTAACATCTGGGCGGGCAAATCGGCTCTATGTGTTACAGATTGAGACAAACCGCTGGGACGGGTCAAAACCACCACAAAGGTGCCTGTCCCCTTTGTGGTGGTTGGGGCGTTAGGGGAGGAGCTTCATGGCGGCGTCGTGGGCGGCGTGCTCGTAGGTGTCGTCGAGGGTTTTGAGCGGCAGCAGGGCCGTGGCCTGCGCATCGCCGCGGCGCTCGAGGGCGTGCGCGATCAGCCAGTCGGCGAGTTCGGGGTTCTTGGGCAGTGCCGGTCCGTGCAGGTACGTGCCGATGACGCCCTTGTAGATGAGACCCTCAAAGCCATCGTCGCCGTTGTTGCCGGTGCCCGTGACGACGGACGTTCCGAGCGGCGTGGCCTCGGCGTCCAAAAGCGTGCGGCCACCGTGGTTCTCGAATCCCACAAAGGGCTCAGGTGCCAGATCGGTTTTGACGGCTACGTTGCCGATCAGGCGGTCGGAGCCGCGTACGGTTTCGGCGGCAATGACGCCCAGGCCCTCAATGCGATCGTCGCCCATGTAGTACGAACGGCCGAGCAGCTGATAGCTGCCACAGATGGCAAGCAGTGTGCCGCCGTCCTCAACATAGGCCGCGACCTTGTCTTTTTGGGCGAGCAGCTCGTGTGCCACGGCTAGCTGGTCGCGGTCGGAGCCGCCACCCATCATGACGATATCGGCATCGGTGAGATCGAGTGACTCGCCCATACGGACCTCGTCCACGCGCACGGGAATGCCACGCCAGGCGCAGCGGCGCTCGAGGGCGATGACGTTGCCGCCGTCGCCGTAGAGGTTAAGGGCATCGGGATACAGGTAGACGATGCGCAGCGGGCGCGAAAGCTCGACTGGCGCGATGCTGACAGGAAGAGCGCTGCCGTCGGCACGGGCTACGGCGCGCCCGGCAACAGCGTCGGCGGTGGCGCCTTTCAGCCCGTCGAGCTCCTTGACCAGCGGCGGGAAGGCCGTGTAGTTGGCGACGGCGTAGAAGGTGTCATCGGCGGCCTCGTCTGCCACGGCGCCAATTGCCTGCGCGACGTCCGAGATAATCGCGGCATCGATGCCGGCGTACTTGAGGCGCACCTGCATGTCGTGCGCGCGCGTGCCTCCGGCAAAGGCGACAAGACCCGGCGTGTCGGCGATGCGCTCAAAGTCGACGTCGTAGATCCACGATACATCGTGGCCGTCGGCATCGTTATCGTTGAGGAAGAAAGCGCAGAGTCTGCCGCCTGCCGTCTTGATGGACTGGATTTGTCGATCGAAGCCTACGGGATTCTTAGCCAGGTTGGCCTCGACGGTGCGGCCGGCGATATCCCAGCGGCCCATGCGTCCGCCGGCGGGGACGTAGGCATCGAGCGTGGGCTGCAGGTGCGCCGTATCCACGCCTAACTCATGTGCGGCAAAGAATGCAGCGGCAACGTTGTAGACCATGTACAGGCCGTTGTAACGCGTGACGATGTGTGCGGCTGGCGCGCTGGAATCAGATCCAAACACCAGGTCAAAACCATAGCCGTCGCAGCCGAGCTCCACGCCCGTCACGCGACGGACAAGCGCAGGGCGGGCCCAGCCGCACGAGGGGCAATGGTAGGCGCCGAGCTGGCCGTATTGCACGTAGTCATACTCCAGCGGCGCGTTGCACTGTGAGCAAAAACGTGAGTCGCTAATACGGTCGGACTCGGTGTTGGTGGCGCCGTCGATGCCAAAGGCAATACTCGCGTTGGGAACGCGCGCGGCAATCGAGGCGCACAGCGGGTCGTCGGCGTTGTAGATAAGCGTTGTTGTCGGCGAGAGCTCCAACGCATGGGCGATGACCTCCTGGGTGTGATCGATCTCGCCGTAGCGGTCTAGCTGGTCGCGGAACAGGTTGAGCAGCACGAAGTACGTCGGCTTGAGCTTGGGCAGGACGCGTACGGTGTAAAGCTCATCGCACTCAAAAACGCCCACGCGCTTGCCGCCACCGGCTCGCTTGAGGCCGCTGCGCGCTTCGAGCAGTGCGCCCACCACGCCCGGCTCCATGTTGTTGCCGGCGCGGTTGCATACCACGGTGGCGCCGCTGGCGGCAACGGCGTCGGCGATGAGGTTGGAGGTGGTGGTCTTGCCATTAGTACCCGTAATCACCACGCTGCGGTCGACAAGGCCAGCGAGGTCGCTCAGCAACTCGGGATCGATCTTCATGGCGATGCGGCCGGGGAGTACGCCGCCCTGGCGTTTGAGGACAGAGCGCAGTCCCCAGCGAGCGATATCGCTCGAGGTACAGGCGAGAGATGAGCGGAGGTTCATGAAACCGTTCCTAACGTAAACGACATGGTCGGGTCGAGTGCGTCACTAAAAACCGTAGCGGCGCGCAAATTCCTGGGCAAGCTGTGACACGTCTTCACAGGCATTGGCCCAGGGGGCAAAGTCGGGAGTGTCCGAGATAATACCGTCCGCTTCCCAAACGGCCTGGTGCGAAAGATCCCAGGGATCGCGCGGCTCGGGCCGGCAGGGAAGGTACGGCGTCTGGTACATGGGGTTCAGCAAGAAGAACGCGCCGCCCTCGCAACGGTTGGCAAACTCACGCAGCGCGCGTGTCGCCGGGCGCATCTTGTTCGTTTTGAACAATAGGATTGTGCGGGCGAGCAGATACCAAGGAGAGTTCTCGAGCGCGTCAGCCCCGATCTCTTCCTCGAGTTGGTGGGCTAGGGCAAAAAAGCCGTCCTCGTCTTCCAGACGAGCGAGGGCGAGCAACACGGTGCCTGCGGCTCGGGTGGGATAGCCTTCTGCTTTAAGGACGCGGCGGGCGTAGTTGGCGGCAGCACGGTGGCGAGCGCTCGCCATACATAGCTGCGAGATGGCCTCGAGTGTATGAAGCCACCCGATAAGAGCCGGCTCGCTCACGGTAAGGTCTGCTGCAGTGACACCGTCGGCCAAAACATTATTGGCCCAGTAGTGCGGGGCTTCTATGTCGAACCCGGGCACGCTTTGCTGCAGGTAATCGGCCGTGGTCGCCTCGAGCTTCATCAGGTCACCCAGGCAGGCGTCAACGGGCGTGTCGGCCAGGATGATGGCGAGCAGCTGCGCGTCGACGGCCAGTGCATCGACGCGGACAATTTTGAGCAGCTCATCGCGCATGTCGTCGAACAGGCGATTACGCGTCTGTTCGAACTCCTCGTCACTGCCCATGTCCTCGATGCGATGGAGCTCGTCGAGCAGGTGGCGATGAACACCGGCATAGGACAGCAGTGCCTGGGCATGCTCGGTCTGCGCATACTTATGAGGGTTGACGCTCACGTCGTTATGGACAAGCTCGCGTGCTGCATCGGTGAGTTCGGGGTGCGACGCCAGATAGGTGCGCTCCAGGTAGGCGGGGATGTAGACGCTCGGATCCATTAGAGGTCTCCTCCCTTAAACGGCAAACCCTGCTCGGCCGCCCGCAGTATGCGCTCATCGATTTGGGAACGCACGATATCGTTGGTGGCGACCCAGGCGGCAAAACTGGCGTTGTCGGGGGCGCCCAGGCCCTCCTGCAGTACCGGCGTCGCCTCGGACAGCGCAAGGACAAGTTCGTCGGTGGAGCCCACACCCACGTTGACGCGGGCATAGACGCCATCGGGAAACTCGGTTTGGAAGTAGAGTGCCTCGGCTGCGTGCGGACACGAGCGCGCAAGGATGCGCAAATAGTGCTCGGCGCCCTCGTAGTCCAGCTCGCGCCAGGCAGCGCTCATCAGCGCGATGAGCGTCCACGGGTCCAAGTCGCGCTCCGCATCCTTGGGACGACGGCGCAGCGGCGTGTTGGCGAGATAGGGGACGGAGTGGGCAGAGCGAAAGCGCTTGAGCTCCTCGGCGGGGTATTCGAGCTTTGCCATGGCGAGCATCGCGGTGTGGCGGACACCAGCGGGGTCGTTGGGCGCAAAGTCGAGGCTGCGGTTTGCGGCTTCGAGCGACATGCGATAGCGGCCGCTAATGAGCGCGCGTGACGCAAGGGCGGCAAGCCAGCGCAGATAGGGGCGGCGCGTAAGGTCGCCTGCGGCCTCACGCTCGTAGGGGTCCTGCGCCGAGGCGATTTTGAGCGCCAGGTCATGCTCCACCTCGTCGCACTTGGACACCAGATACTGCACGTATTCCTCGTTGGATTCGGCGGTGAGCGCCGTCAGCATGCGCTGGGCATCCCGGTTGGCCGGGTCGAGCGCGGCTGCCTCGCGGAGCATGTTCTCGGCAGCTGCCTCTTCCTGCTCTGCCTGGGTATCGTCAGGGATAAAGGGAATGCGGTAGTCGACAGCCTCGACCACCTTGGCAATGAGGTGCCCGGCGCGGTCGCGGTCGTGCACGATGAGCGGTGCGGGGTTGCGGGTGAATTGTTCCATCAGATGCTCTACGGCGGCAGCGTCGGTGAGCGGGATATTGTCGCGGCGCAAGGCCTCAAGAACGAGCCGATGGCAATCCTCTTGAATGGGATCGAATGCCATGGGGCCTCCTTTGCTGCGGTTAGGGTTCAAATGTTTCTATATAAGATTCTAGTTTACCCGCATGTGGCACACCGGGGGTGCCGCACTTGGACTTGCACCTTTGCACCACGAAGACGGATGTCGCACAAATGTCGGCACCTTGGACGACCGAGTGGTATTACGGTGCCGCAAACGGTCGATTTTTGGCGGCGAACGGTGCATATTTTGGAGGGGCACCGTCCTGCCCGGGATATGTAGTCAACCTTGATAAAACGTTTGCCCAGCTTGGGAGTATGAATGCCGCACAAGGGTCTTCAGGGATAGAAAAAACGTTTCATCATTGGCGGCTTTAGGTGAATAACTGACCAACCAGAACGGTAAAATAGTGTTTGTTTGAGCGTTGAGACGTTTAGACATCGCGCATTGTCATCGCCGGCAACGCGCAAACCGGTCCTAACGGAGCCAATCGGGTGCTCCGTTATATACGCAAGTCTAAGAGGGGCTTGTTTAGGAGGCACAGTATGGGACGTTTTACCAATCCTCGCGATCTGTACTTTGGTGAGGGCGCTCGCCACGAGGTGAAGAACCTCAAGGGTAAGAAGGCCATCATCGTTTCTGGCGGCAGCTCTATGCGCCGCGGCGGGTTCCTGCAGGACGTTGAGGCCGACCTCAAAGAGGCCGGCATGGAGGTCAAGCTGTTCGAGGGCGTCGAGTCCGATCCCTCCATCGAGACCGTCATGAAGGGCGCAGCCGCTATGCGCGACTTCGAGCCCGACTGGATCGTTGCTATCGGTGGCGGTTCGCCCATCGATGCTGCTAAGGCCATGTGGGTCTTCTACGAGTATCCCGAGGAGTCCTTCGATAACATCATCCAGCCGTTCAGCTTCCCCGAGCTGCGTCAGAAGGCTCATTTCTGCGCCATCTCCTCTACCTCCGGCACCGCTACCGAGGTCACCGCGTTCTCCGTCATTACCGACTACGCCAAGGGCATCAAGTACCCGCTGGCCGACTTCAACATCACCCCTGATGTCGCCATCGTCGACCCCGAGCTCACCTACACCATGCCCGCCAAGCTGTGCGCTCACACCGGCATGGATGCTCTGACCCACTGCATGGAGGCCTACGTTTCCACCTGCGCCTCTATGTTCACCGACGCCAATGCTCTGCACGGCATCCGCGAGATCGTCGAGTGGCTGCCCAAGTCCTATGCTGGCGACCATGAGGCCCGTCAGCACATGCACGAGGCTCAGTGCATCGCCGGTATCGCCTTCTCCTCGGGCCTGCTCGGCATCGTTCACTCCATGGCTCACAAGACCGGTGCTGCCTTCGAGAACGGCCACATCATCCACGGTGCCGCTAACGCCATGTACCTGGGCAAGGTCATCCAGTGGAACTCCAAGGATCCCCGTGCTGCCGAGCGTTACGCTTACGTGGCCAAGGAGATCCTGCACCTTCCCGGCGAGACCAACGAGGAGCTCATCGCTGCACTCGTCCAGAAGATTCGCGACCTCAACGACCAGCTCAACATTCCGCAGTCCATCAAGGATTACGCGAATGGTGGCGTGAAGGTCGACGCCGAGAACCCGCAGATGGTTTCCGAGGAGGAGTTCCTCGCCAAGCTGCCCGAGATCGCCGCGAACGCCGAGCAGGACGCCTGCACGCCCGAGAACCCGCGTGAGACCAAGGCTGCCGACTTCGAGAAGATCCTCAAGGCCTGCTACTACGACACCGATATCGATTTCTAATCGACTCTTGTTATCGTAACGAGGGGCTCCGCACGTATCTGTACGGAGCCCCTTTATTTTTTAGAGAATGGGATAGTTATGGCTGCAATTTTCAATAGCCCCAGCAAGTACATCCAGGGTCCGGACGAGCTCGCCAAGCTCGGCTCCTATGTCGAGCCGCTCGGCGCTAAGGCCCTCGTCATCGTGACGCCTTCGGGCAAGAAGCGCGTCGGTGCCAAGATCGAGGGCGGCTTTGCCGAGGCTAAGGCCGAGCTGCTGTTTGAGGACTTTAACGGCGAGTGCTCCAAGGGCGAGGTCGATCGCCTGGTTGCGCTCGCTCGCGACAACGGTTGCGACATCATCGTCGGCGTCGGTGGCGGCAAGCTCCTCGACACCGCGAAGGCCGTCGCCTACTACCTGGAGTCCCCGGTCATCATTTGCCCCACCATTGCTTCGACCGATGCCCCGTGCTCGGCGCTTTCGGTGCTTTATACCGATGACGGCCAGTTCGACAAGTACCTCTTCCTTAAGGCAAACCCCAATATCGTCCTTATGGATACGACGGTCATCGCGGCGAGCCCGGTGCGCCTGACGGTTTCCGGTATGGGCGATGCGCTCGCAACCTACTTTGAGGCCCAGGCGACGCACGATGCCGACGGTGGCACTTGTGCCGGCGGCAAGGGCGGAATGGCCGGCCTGGCGCTCGCCAAGCTCTGCTATGAGACGCTTATGGCCGATGGCGTCAAGGCCAAGGTTGCGCTGGAGAAGGGTGCGCTCACGCCTGCCGTCGAGCACATCATTGAGGCCAACACGCTGCTTTCGGGCATTGGCTTTGAGAGCTCGGGCCTCGCTGCTGCTCATGCCATCCACAATGGCCTGACGATGCTGCCCGAGTGCCACAGCATGTATCACGGCGAGAAGGTCGCCTTTGGCACTATCGTCCAGCTGGTACTCGAGGATGCCCCGACCGAGAAGCTCGAGGAAGTCTTGGGCTTCTGCATTGAGCTGGGCCTGCCGGTCACGATGAAGGAACTTGGCGTTGCCGAGGTTACGCGCGAGCAGGCCATGGTCGTTGCCGAGGCCGCTTGCGCGCCCGAGGACACCATGTGCAACATGCCCTTTGAGGTGACGCCCGAGATGGTCGCAAACGCCATCTTGGGTGCCGACGCGCTGGGCCACTACTATCTCATGGATGAGTAAATCAAGCTAAGGAAGGGGCAAAGCCAGCAGATGGCTTTGTCCCTTTTTGCTATGGTGCAAAGGGGTCAGGTTGCTTTGTACCAACTGTTGTTGATGAAAGGGCGGATTCTCGTATGGCGCTTCCCATGGTTTATGGCGGTCCCGGTCGGTATGTTCAGGGGCCGGGTGAGCTTTCGCGCCAGGGCAGGTATTTGTCATGGTTGGGCTGCGCTGCCTATGTCTTGTTTGACCAGGGCACCGAGGATCGGCTGTGCAGGCAGATCGTCGATGGATTTCTGGACGAAGATCTAAGCGAGCCATTCTTTAAGATCTATAACGGTCCGTGTACGGAAGAGGCCGTTGTAAAAATGGCTAAGGAAGCCCGGGCTGAGTATTGCGACATGGTGGTGGGTATTGGCGGCGGCAAGATGCTCGATATCGCCAAGGCCGTTGCGTTTTATGCCGAGTTGCCGTTGTGCGTATGCCCCACGGCAGCTTCGATGGACGGTCCGTGCAGCGCGATTTCGGTGCTGTATCACGAGGATGGGTCGTTCGACCGCTACCTGATGCTCGAGAAGAATCCAGACCTGGTCGTGGTCGATACCAACGTGGTCGCGGCGGCTCCGCTGCGTATGACGGTCGCTGGCATGGGCGACGCACTGGCAACGTATTTCGAGGCGCGTTCGTGCGCCGCGGCGCACGGCGCCAACGAGCACGGTGGCGCGCCGGGGCACTTGGCCTTGGTTGCGGCTCGTGCCTGCTATGACACACTCATGGAGTGCGGCGTCGCTGCCAAGCGCGATCTCAAAAAGGGTCGTATATCGCCGGCGGTTGAGCGCCTGATTGAGTGCAATATTCTGCTCTCGGGTGTTGGCTTTGAGAGTGGTGGCCTAGCGCTTGCCCATGCCATAGCCAACGGCCTGACGATTCTGCCCGAGTGCAAGGCCATGCATGGTGAGGCCGTGGCATTTGGCCTGGTGGTGCAGCTGCGCCTGGAGCGTGCGCCCGAGCTTAATCAGGTGCTCGAGTTTTGCCAGCGCGTCGGTCTGCCGACGACGCTCGAGGAGCTGGGCCTTGACGAGATTTCCGATGCCGACCTGATGAGCGTTGCAGATGCGGCCTTTAGAAACGAACGCAATATGGCTAACGAACAGGCCAAGGTGACCAGACAAAAGCTCGTGCAGCTCATGCGCGAGGCATAGCTAGGCGCTTGATCGACCTTGTGCAATCGAGGCGGCGATAGGCATAGGCTATTTGCCTCAAAGGTGCGCCGCGTGTAATTTGCCCGAGGCGTGGGCCGATAGCGTATCATTATCTCTTGCTTGTTTGCACTGCTCAGGGAGGGGCCGCGCATGGCGCAGGAACACGATCTGTTTGATGACATTATCGAGATCAGCAAGGGTTTCGATTTCCTTAAAAACCCGCTTGGCGGCGTGACTGACGCGCTCGATCCGTCGACGCCGCAGTGGAATCCTGCCGACTATAAGGAGCGCCCGCGCGGAAACACCATTCCGTGCCTGGCCTGCAAAAACGAGAAGAGCGGCTGCACCGCGTGCATGGATGTGTGCCCGGTCAACGCCGTCGAGGTCGAAGAGGACGCTATCGAGATCCTCGATACCTGTCGCAAGTGCGGCCTGTGCGCTGCTGCCTGCCCGACTGAGGCGATTATCTCGCCGCGCCTGGCGCCCAAAAACCTCTACGACGACATTGTCTCGGCTGCCACGAGCCACGAGAC
>USOF01000029.1 GCA_900556285.1 uncultured Collinsella sp.
ATCGGGATGTCGTCGAAAGCTCGATTGCGGTCCACGTGCGCCTCGAGCGCGCCATCGACCTCACCCGGCTCAAGCCCGCCGAGCAGCTGTGCCGCGCGGTCGAGCATATCGACCGGACCGTCGAGCGTCGAGAGCGCCTGCGCCAGCACGCGCTCCATACAATCTTCCACCGCGTTGAGCGTCACGAGCTCTTGGGGCACCACGGCAGACGTGCGGTTGCGCACACGCGCCACAAACTCAAGCGTCGACAGGTACACATCGCCAAAGGGCGCAAAGTCGCCCTGGTAACCGCCGCAAAGCGCCGGCGCCGCCAGCGCATACTCGGTTTTGGACAGCGGGCTCAGCGCCATCGCACCCAGCTCGAGCGCCGTGTCCTCCAGCATGAGGCCCAGCGTGCGCGAGCGCAGACGCTCGGCATCGCTCGCCGACACGTCGCGATCGAGCACACGCGCCGCATCCGGTGCATCGCGCTCGACAGTGCGAATGTGCAGACGCTCGGCAATGGCGCGGACGGCGGCACAGCGGGCAGCCTCGGCCTCCTCCTGCGCCGGCGTAAAGATACGGTTGCGCCCCAGCACCAGGCCAATTACGTTACGCGGACCCAGAGCGTCAACGGCCAGCGCCGCCAGCAGGGATGACGGCAGGTCACCCTCGAGTGCCACCACAGCACGCGACGCACCGTGGGCCCGAGCGTTGTCGCGCACGGCGAGCACCAGCGCCTGCCACAACCACTCCTCGGAACGGAACTCGGGCAGTTCGTGATCTTCCAGTGCATCGAGCATCACGCCGCGCTGAATCTCCTGGACCAGCAGGCTCTCCTCAAAACACGGCGCCTGGGCCACCACGCGACCGCAGTCGTCGAGCACAAACGAACCGCCGGTATACACCGACTCGTCATAGGCACCGACCGGCGCCATGCAGGCAAACCACACGCTGCGCTTGGATGCGATCTTGCGGTAGGCGCCGCTGCGAACGGCGGCAATGGCGGCAGTCTCGCGGTCGGTCATGTCAAACGCGTTGAATTGGAAATACGCGATGAGGTCGACGCCGGTCGGCAACATCTCGAGCTCGCGGTCCAAGTCAAAAATCACGGCGATGCGCACGCCGTCCACGTCGAACACCGGCGGCGCCCAACGCGTGTCGTTGTTCTCGCCACGCTGCAGGGCAATGCTCGAACGCGCCGGCACCACATGACCGTCCTTGAGCATCATGTAGTCGAGCAGCGGCTGGCCCTCAAACGAAACCGCCGCGGGCACGATGCAGATCATGTCAAGCTCCTGGATACGCTCGGCGACACCAGTCAAACCGGCGAGCACGTCGTGCTCAAAGTCGGCAGCGCCCACCAGGCCACCGGGCATGGCGCCCATAAAGAGCGGAGCCGGAACGCACAGCACGCGCGCCCCGCGCTCGTGGGCCAGACGAGCCTGGTCCTCGATGCGGCCGCAAATGCCCTCAATATCACCCAGGCGCATATCGATCTGTGCAAGCGCGAGCTTCATGGCCCAGCCCTTTCCGTCGTAAACCATCGAAATCGTAGTAAAAGCGCCGGCCGCATAATGCAGCCGGCGCTTGCATGTGCATATGCTAGCTATGATACCCCGAGCGGGGGCGCGCTCCTAGAATGTCGCGGACCACAGCCCGTGCAGGTTGCAGTAGGCATAGACGGTACCGGTCTTGGAGCCGCCCGCGAAAAACGTCGCGGGTTTCATGCCGGGCTCAAGGTAATGGACCTCTAAGCGGCCCTCGACCTCAAGGGCGATCCACTCAATGTAGTGCTCGGGCAGGCTGGGGTGCTCGACCGAGCCAACGCGCGCGCGAATCACGTGACCGTCGCGCTCGGTCTCGACAACAGGCACGTGCTTCTCGTGCGCCGCGTCCTCAGTGTTTGCAGTCAGTTCCGTGCAACCGGCAGGGGTCGCAACGTCGTCGCCAAGGGCGGCGATGAGCTTGCCGTCGGGGTCCTTAAAGAATTTCGCCATGATGTTCTCCTTTGCTGATGTGCCAATGTTCTTGATGGTTCTTATGCCCAAAGGCAGACAAACCATCCACGGCATTGCAAATGAACACATAACGGATCAGGCAAGCGGTCGGGCCAAAATGCGTCGACCGTCCTGCCCACTCCAGCAGTCCCACCCCGCGCGCGGCTAGCGCCCGTCGCCGCCCAGCAGCGCCAGAACATCTTCGCGGGTAAACAACGCCGACGAGATGCCGTCGCCGCCGAGTACGCTGTTGACCAGGTCGCGCTTGGACTCCTGCATCTGCATAATGCGCTCCTCGATCGTGTCCTTGGCGATGAGCTTGTACACGGTCACGGTATGCTGCTGGCCAATACGATGCGCACGGTCGGTCGCCTGGTCCTGCGCGGCCACGTTCCACCACGGGTCGTAGTGAATGACCACATCGGCCGCCGTCAGGTTAAGGCCCACGCCGCCCGCCTTGAGCGAAATCAAAAAGACCGGAACCTCGCCCGCTTGGAACTGCGCGACCATCTTGGCGCGGCTCTCCTTAGACGAAGCGCCCGTGAGCTTAAGGAAGGCGATGTCCTCCTTGGCCAGGCGCTTACCGATAATATCGAGCATACCCGTAAACTGGCTGAACAATAGGATGCGATGTCCGCCGTCGAGTGCGCCGTGGACGAGCTCCATGCACGTATCGAGCTTGGCGCTCCCCGCCTTGTAGTCCTCGTAGTGTAGATGCGGGTCGCAGCAGATCTGGCGCAGCTTGGTGAGCTCGGCGAGCACCTTGAGCTTGTCTTTCTTAAACTCGGATGCCTCGCGGTGCTGCACCTGCTGGGCGATGCGGTCCTGGTTGGCCAAGTAGAGCTTGCGCTGCTCGCCGGTGAGCTGAGCCATGACGGTGTCCTCGATCTTTTCGGGCAGATCGGCCACCACGTCTTCCTTAACACGGCGCAGCACAAACGGCGACACGAGCGCTTGCAGGCGAGCGGCACTGTCGCCCTCGGCATGCTCGACCGGGCTTTCGAAGCGCTTGGCAAACGACTCGCGCGTGCCGAGCAGGCCCGGCATCAAAAAGTCGAAGATGCTCCAGAGCTCGGACAAGCGGTTTTCGATGGGCGTGCCCGTCAGGGCAAAGCGCACGCCGGCAGGCAAGCGCTTTGCGGCGCGCGCCACCTGGGTGAGCGGGTTTTTAATGTACTGGGCCTCATCGAGCACCACACGGGCAAAGTCCTGCTCGACGTACTCGTCGATATCGCGCCGCATAAGGTCATACGACGTCACGACCACGTTATGCTCGGCCACGCCGGCAATCTGTACGCGACGCTGCGCCTTGGCGCCCACGATGGCGCACACATCGAGCGACGGGGCAAAGCGCTCCAGCTCGGCGGTCCAGTTGTACACAAGCGACGCAGGGCACACCACAAGCGTGGGCTTAATGTCCCCCGCTTCCACGCGCGCCAGGATATGCGCGATCATCTGGAGCGTTTTGCCCAGGCCCATATCGTCGGCCAAGATACCGCCGAGGCCCAGATGCTCAAGCGAGCCGAGCCACTGGTAGCCGGCGACCTGGGAGCCACGCAGCGTGGCCTTGAGCGAGGCGGGTACCGTAAAGTCCATCTTGCCGAGCGTGTCCAGGCGCTCGACGGTACGGCGGAACGCAGCGTCGCGATCGGCCTCAAGCGCCGGCGTGCGCGCAAGCATGCTGTCGACGAACAGGGTACTCGACGCGGGGAGCGACACGCCGTCGAGCAGGTCGACAGCATCGACGCCCAGGTCCTCGGCAAGGCCAAACGCAGCTCGGGCGCCCTCGTCCAGGCGAATGATGTCGCCCGACGTGAGACGCGCAAACGTCTGGTGACGCTTGTACGAATCGAGATAGACGGCAAGGTCCGCGGCCGAAAGCCCGCTCGCACCCAGCTCGACATCGAGCAGATTGCTCTTGACGGTCGCACGCACCGAAAGCTTGGGCGCAGGGCGGACCGAGATCTGGCGCAGACGGTCGCTGAGCATGACCTCACCCAGCTCGGACAGGGCGGACAGGCCCTCGGTCAGCAGGCAGAACAAGCTCTCGTCATCGCGCTCCTCAAACGCCAGGCCGCCCTCGTAAAAGTCGAAATACAGGGCCGCCGTGTCCATAACGCGAAACTCCGCCACCTCGACGCGGGGCGGCACGCCGGGGCGTTGCTCTTCGAAGGGGCTGCCCGGAGCGCCCAGGCTAAAGAGATCCGCCGACCAATCGCCGTAGGCAACCGTAATTTTGCAGGTCACGAGCCCATCGTCGACGCCGATCGCCATAGCAAAGCTCGGCTCGGGTGCCACGGTATCGAGCACGGCGGGCGCGGTAAGGTCGGTATAGTCGCGCAAAATGGGCAGCGCCATACGACAGAACTCCCCCACCTGGTCGGCAGCGATATGGACCGGCGTGCGACAGGGCAGCAAGCGCGATAGGAACGGCGCCGCATGTTGGGCAAACGCCGTGTCGGTACGGCGCGCGCGGCGCGTGTCGACCAGGTAGGCAGCATCGCCCGATGCAAAGCAGTACATATCGGCGGGCAGGCGAAGGTCGTAGCTGCCGCCGACCGCCGGCGCAATCTTGGAGGCAAGGAGCGGCGGGCGCTTGGTCGGGGCTTCATCCTTCCCTTGCGGCGCCGGCTCGACCGCCACGTCATAGGTGCGATGCGTCGTCGTCCCCCGCGACCAGGCGGGCTCAAAAGAGATGGTCTGGCCGCGCAACAGGTCCAGCACATATACGATGCTATGCTCGGACAGCGGCAACTGACGCTCGGCGACAAAACCGCTGCGGGCAAAGTCGTACGACGCCGAACGTGAGCTTGTGATGTCATCGAGATAGGCAACTGTCGTCACGACAAGGTTGAGCAGCTTTGTCGACACGTCTTCGAAGGCTTCGGGCGTATGGACAAACGTGAGCTTCTTGCCGTACGAGAAGGTGCCGCCGCGCACGTAGGCATCGGCCATGCCGTCAATGTCCTTGACCACGTAGGACACCGAACCGCAGCGAATGCGGAACTCGAGCGCCCAGCTAAAGCGGTCGGCGAACAGCGGATTGTAGTACGGCACCAACGAGGGCTCCAACGCCGCTTTGGGGGCGTCGGGATCAACGGCACCGGCAAGCTTGCGGCGCATGCTCGCCAGCTCATCCATGCGCGCGTCCGAAAGATCGGAGAGCGCCGCCATAAGGCTCGGGCTCGTGGGGACGGGCGCCGGAAAGGGAAAGTTGGGATTGACGGCCGGCGCTTTGGGCGCGGTGCGCGCGGGCTGTTTCGGCTGCGCCGTAAACGTGCGGACCGGTGTGCGCAGCCCCTCAACAGGCTCAACGCCGCTGGCGTCCAGATACGCCAGCGCTGTAGCGATGGCATGCTTGCACATACCGGGGTAACGATAGACAGCGGGGCAATCGCAGTCGTAGTCGATCACCTCGTGCTCGTCCATGTCGAGCGCCACGCGCGTCTTGTACAGGTCGCCGCGCGAGCCGCGCACCGAGCCCTCAACCGTCACGTTTTTGGAGAAGCGCGAGCCGCTGTCCTCGATCGACAGCACGGCGCCGTTGAGCATGAGCGAACGCCCCTTCATAAAGGTGCCGCTCAACGCCGCCTCTTTGCGAAGCGCCTGCACAAACGTCCCCTGCGCCATCACTTCCTCCAATCTCACCCGGGGTAGCTTAGATAACCGTCACGCGGCCTTGGTTGCCGACGATGGCCTTTGCCTCTGCCAGCAGCGGAATCGAGCGTGCATTGACCTTGGCCGGCACCTCGGCACGCAGCACGCGCCCGTCGACTTGCTCAATAAAGATCTCCACGCGGTCGCCGCCCGGGTTGGTGGTGAGCACCGTGGCCAGGCGCGCCATATTGCCCTGGCTAAATCGGCTGTTGGGCACCATGACCTCAAAGACCTTGGGCTTGTTTTTCTCCTCGCTAAGCTCCAGCGGCACAATCTCCTGCGCGATGATCTGGTCGCCGCGGTCCGAGCGCTCGAGCTTGCCCTTAATGCGCACAAACGCGTCGGACAGCTGCGCGCCGGTCTCGGGATCGACCTCGCCGTACAGATACCCCTCGGCCTCCTTGTAGGTCTTGGGGAACACCACGACCGTGGCCTCACCTTCCATGTCCTCGAGCTGCACGATGCCCATGGGGTCGCCGTTTTTGGTCACGCGCTTGGACACGCTCGAGACCATGCCGGCCCACCACAGCGCCTTGCCCTCGGGAATCTCCTGGTTGATGGTACCGCCCGTGGGGTTTTGCACCTCATAGCCGGTGTCGATCTGCGAGAACGAGAAGTCGCGCGCTTTGCTAAGTGCATACTCAAACGGGCGCAGCGGGTGGTCCGAGACATAGATGCCCAGAACCTCCTTCTCCTGGCTCAGCTTAAGGTGGCGGTCCCATTCCTGGCCATCCGGATCGGGCACGCTCACCTCAAAGCCCGAGCCCTCAACGTCGCCAAACATATCGAAGAACGACGTCTGGCCGCTCGCGCGGTCCTTCTGGCGCTTTACCGCGGCATCGATGATGTTCTCGGGGTTGTTCTTGTCCACAAAGTGCATCATCTGGCGACGCGGATACCCCGTGGAGTCGAAGGCGCCTGCCTTGATCAGCGATTCGATCACGCGGCGGTTTGCCTGGCTCGAGTCCACGCGCTCGACAAAGTCATGCAACGTCTTAAACGGGCCGCCCGCCTCGCGCTCGGCGATAATCGCCTGTGCCACGCCGGTACCCACGCCGCGGATGCCGGCCAGACCAAAGCGCACGCCCTCCTTGGTAGCCGTGAACTCGGTACCGGACTCGTTGACATCTGGCGAAAGCACGGGGATACCGTCGTGACGGCATGCCGAGACGTAGTGCACGATCTTGTCGGTCTTGCCCGTGTAGGACGTCAGAACGGCCGCCATGTACTCGTGCGGATAGTGCGCTTTGAGCCATGCCGTCTGCATAACCAGAATGGCGTAGCCGGCGGAGTGCGACTTGTTGAAGGCGTAGGATGCGAACTCGAGAACATCGTCCCAAATCTTCTGGGCAACCTCGCGCGTGTAGTTGTTCTTGATAGCGCCGTTCATCCAGTGGTCGTAGGTGGTCTCGTCCGAGCCATCCTCCCAGTGGAGCACCGTCGACGTGAGCAGCTTAATCTTCTTCTTAGCCACGGGCTTACGGATACGCGAGTCCGATTCGCCCTTGGAGAAGCCGCACATCTCGACGGAGATGAGCATAACCTGCTCCTGGTAGACCATGGTGCCGTAGGTTTCGCCCAGGATGTCGTCCAGACGGTCGTCGTAGGAGACGGCCGGCTCCTTGCCGTTCATACGGTTGATGTAGGACGAAACCATGCCGGCGCCCAGCGGGCCCGGGCGGTACAGGGCGATCAATGCTACGACGTGCTTGTACTCGGTGGGCTTCATGTTCTTGATCGTGGCCGTCATGCCGGCGGACTCGACCTGGAAGACGCCGGCGGTGTGGCCGGAGCCCATGAGCTTAAAGATCTCGGGGTCGTCAAAGGGAATCTCTTCCTCTTTGATGTCGATGCCGAAGTTCTTTTTGATGTTTGCCTTGGCCTTGGAGATAACCGTAAGCGTGCGCAGGCCCAAGAAGTCCATCTTGAGCAGGCCCATGTCGGCAACGGTATGGCCCTCATACTGGGTAATCTCGACGCCGCCCTTGGTGTCGAGCTTGGTGGGCACGTGCTCGTTGACGGGGTCACGGCAGATCAGAACGGCGCACGCGTGCACGCCCTCGCCACGGGTGAGGCCCTCGATCGAGAGCGCCGTGTCGATGATGCGACGGGCGTCGTCGTCCTTTTTATAGGCCTCGGCAAAATCGGGGTTAAACAGATCCTCTTTGCCGGGTTGCTTGTCGAGCACCTGCTTGAGCTTGACCTTGGGGTCGCTCGAGACCATCTTGGACAGGCGCTGGCCCATGTAGACCGGGTAGTCCAGGACGCGCGCGGCGTCGTTGATGGCCTGCTTGGCCTTAATGGTCGAGTAGGTGATGACGTGGGTGACTTTCTCGGGGCCGTAGAGCTGGCGAACGTGCTCCACGACCTCGAGGCGCCGCTCATCGTCGAAGTCCATATCGATATCGGGCATCTCGGTACGCTGCGGGGACAGGAACCTCTCAAACATCAGGCCGTTCTCGAGCGGGTCGAACGCGGTGATGTTCATGGCGTAGGCGACGATAGCGCCGGCGGCCGAGCCACGGCCGGGGCCGACGCCGATGCCGTTGTCCTTAGCCCATTGCACGTACTCGGCAACGATGAGGAAGTAGGCGGCAAAGCCCTTGTCGCAAATGACCTTGTATTCGTACTCAAAGCGCTCTTTGATGTTGACGCCGCCGATCTCGCGCGTGGCCCAGTCGTCACCGTAGTGCTGACGCAGGCCCTTCTCGCACTCGCGGCGGAACTGGCTCTCGTGCGTCTCGCCGGGATCGAGCAGCGGGAAGCGCGGCAGGATGATGGAGTCCCAGTCGAGCTCCACGTAGCACTTGTCGGCGATCTCGAGCGTGTTGTCGCAGGCCTCGGGGCAATACGGGAACATCGCCCGCATCTCCTCCTCGGTCTTCATGTAAAACTCCGAGCCGGTCATGCGCATGCGGTTGGGGTCGTCGACCTTGGCGTTCATGCCAATGCACATGATGACGTCCTGCACGGGCGCATCCTCGCGGCGCAGGTAGTGGAAGTCGTTGGTGGCGATGACCTTGACGCCCACCTGTTTGGCGATGTCGATGAGCGTACGGTCCATCTGCTCGTCGGTCAGGCCGTTGTCGGTGGTGATGCCGTGTTCCTGGATCTCGATGTAAAAGTCGCCGGGGTCGAAGGTGTCGCGGAAGGTCTCGGCCCACTTGATGGCGCCTTCCATGTCGCCGCGGTCGATGTATTTGGGGATGATGCCCGCGATGCAGGCGCTGGTGCAGATCATGCCCTTGGCGTGGCGGCGCAGGTTGTCGAGCGTCACGCGCGGCTTGTAGTAAAAGCCCTGCACGGCGGCCTCGGAAACCGTCTGCATCAGGTTGACGTAGCCCTCCTGGTCCTTGGCCAGAAGGATCATGTGGTAGAGCTCGGGCTTGTGGTCGCGGGCAAGGGTCTCGTCCGGCGTAAAGTAAACCTCGCAGCCAAAGATGGGCTTGATGACCAGGGGCGGCTTGAGCTCGTCGATGTTGCCCTTCTCGTCCCACATGGCCATGTCCTTCACATACTGGGCATGCTCGCGCGGGTTTTCCTCGGGATCGGGCTCCACCAGCTCGTCGCGGCGGTCCTTTTCCAAGAAGGCCTTGTCGTGGCTCCAGGTTTTGTACTCGGGCGTGTTGTGGTTGACGGCGTCGCAGGCCAGCGCCAGGT
>USOF01000030.1 GCA_900556285.1 uncultured Collinsella sp.
CGCATCGGCTTGCCGTCGAGCGCACGGCCGAGGTGCTCGGCCGCGGCGGCCTGGCTTTGATCCCGACCGAGACCGTCTACGGTGTCGCCGTGGCAGTCAACGCCTTCTCGGACGCCGTGCCCCAAGATACAAGCGAATTCCCATCGTGGCCGCGCGATCCGCAGGCTGCCGTCAATGGCGCCGCAGTTCCTGCGCTCGGCACCGGCTATCGCCGTATCTTCACTCTCAAGCAACGTGAACTCACGCAAACCGTCGCTTGGCTGGTCGATGGCGTCGAAGCACTCGACCGCTATGGCGTGGATATCCCTAACGAGGCCCGCGTGCTCGCCCGACGATGCTGGCCGGGCGCCCTGACTATCGTGGTCAAGGCGGCCCCCTGCGTTCCGACCTTTATGCGCGCCGCCGACGACACCGTGGCCCTGCGCGCTTCGGCCTCTCCCGTGGTCCAAGCGCTCATTCGCGCCTGCGGCAGTCCCCTTGCCTGCACGAGCGCCAACACGCACGGCGCGCCCTCGCCGGCAGGCTTTGCCGCCGTCGAGGGTCGCATCCTGGAGGGGGTCGATGTTGCCGTCGACGCCGGTGAGACCCCGTGTCGCGACGCCTCGACCATCGTGTCGTTTCAGCACGGTGAGCTCCAGATCCTGCGCCAAGGCGCACTTCCCGCATCAGAGATCGAACGGGTCCTGTCCGACCCGATGCAATAGAAAGGTTTAAGCGATGTCGTTGAATCTGGGCAGCCTGGGCATGGAAGATGCCTCGTTTGACTTTGGCGGTTCCTACATCATGGCGCTCGACTGCGGCACCACCTCGGTACTTGCGACCATCGTCGACGAGTACGGCTGCATCGTCGCGCAGGCACGTCGCAGCGTCAAAACCAGCTTCCCGCGTCCCGGTTGGGTAGAGCAAGACCCCATGGCGGTCCTTGCTAGCCAGATCGCCGTCATGATGGAAGTCCAGTTTAAGAGCGGTATCCACTCCGACCGCATTGCCGCCATCGGCATCTCCAACCAGCGCGAGACCACGGTGGTCTGGGATCGCGTGAGCGGTCAGCCGATCTATAACGCCATCGTATGGCAGTGCCGCCGTACCGCGCCGGCAATCGACGCGTTGGTTGAACAGGGTTGCGAGGAGCTGGTGCGCTCCCGCACGGGACTCACGCTCGACCCGTATTTCTCGGCCTCCAAGGTACAGTGGATTCTCGACAACGTCGACGGCGCACGCGAGAGTGCGGCGGCGGGCGACCTCATGTTTGGCACCATCGACACCTGGCTCATCTACAACCTCACCGGCGGCCAGGTCTTTGCCACCGACTACACCAATGCCAGCCGCACGGCACTCTTTAATATCCATACGCTCGATTGGGACGACGACCTGCTGGCACTCTTTGACGTTCCACGTTCCATGATGCCCGAGGTTCGCTGGAGCTCGGGCGACTACGGCCGCGTCGCGAGCGACATCATGACCAACATGCCGCCCATCATGGGCGTGGCGGGTGACCAACAGGCGTCGCTGTTCGGCCACTGCTGTTTCCGTCCCGGCCAGACCAAAAACACCTATGGCACGGGTTGCTTTATGCTCATGAACACCGGCGACGAGATCGTCGAATCCAAGAATGGCCTGGTCTCCACCATCGGTATCGCTGCGGACGGCAAAGTCAGCTATGCGCTCGAGGGCTCTATTTTTGCCGCCGGCTCAACGATGAACTGGCTTCGCAACAACATGGGCATCATCTCGAGCGTGAGCGAGTCGGCACAACTCGCCGCTTCGATTAGCGACAACGAGGGCTGCTACTTCGTTCCCGCCTTTGCGGGTTTGGGTGCTCCCTGGTGGGACCCGCATGCTCGCGGTATCGTGTGCGGTCTGACCGGCGCCTCGAGCCGTGCGACCATCGTACGTGCCGCCTGCGAATCCATGGCATATCAGAGCTACGACGTGCTGCGCGCCATGGAGCAGGACGTGGGGCTTTCGATTGAGCGCCTGTCTGTCGATGGCGGTGCCTCGCGCAACGAGTTCATCATGCAATTCCAGGCCGACCTGCTGGATATCCCCGTGCTGCAATGCGAGACGGTGGAGACCACGGCAATCGGTGCCGCGTACTTGGCGGGTCTTGCCGTCGGCTATTGGGAAGACCTGGAAGAGCTGGAGCAAAATGCCCAGATCGTTAGGACCTTCCTTCCCCACATGTCCGCCGTGCGCCGCGAGCAAAACCTTGCGGGCTGGCGTGATGCAGTCAAGCGCTCGCTCAGTACCGCACAGTAGGGCCGCGGTGGGCTGCTCGATACAACAAACCGCTAAACTAATGCATGGCGTGCGGTGGCGACATTGCTGCGCGCCTTGTCAGCAAGGCCGTTTTGCGGCCGCAACGAAAGGGGCAATCAACCCATGACCGTCACCTACGATGCGTCCCGTGTGACGCTTGTCGATCATCCGCTCGTTCAGCACAAGCTGTCGATCCTGCGCGATAAAAACACCGGCACCAACCAGTTCCGCCAGCTCGTGCGCGAACTCGCGCTTTTTGACGGCTACGAGGCCATGCGCAACCTGCCCATGGAAGACGTCGAGGTCGAGACCCCCATCACCACCGCCACGTTTAAGCAGCTTGCCGGCAAAAAGCTCGCCATCGTTCCCATCCTTCGTGCAGGCCTTGGCATGGTCGACGGCATTCTCGACCTGGTACCCTCTGCCCGCGTGGGCCACATCGGTATGGAGCGCGACGAGGTTACCCACGAGCCGCATGAGTACTACTGCAAGATGCCCAAGGATATCGACCAGCGTATCTGCCTGGTCGTCGACCCCATGCTCGCCACGGGCGGTTCGGCCGAGATGGCCATCAGCTACCTGCGCGAGCGCGGTGTCAAGGACATCCGCATGCTGTGCATCGTCGCGGCCCCCGAGGGTCTCAAGTCGCTGACCGAGAAGGACCCAGATGTGCATATCTATACCTGCGCTATCGATGACCATCTCAACGAGGCTGCCTACATCGTTCCCGGCCTGGGCGACGCCGGCGATCGCATCTACGGCACGCTCTAGTCGCTGGGCTAAGACGGCCGCGGCTGCAAATAGGAAGAAATGGTGCGCGCGGGCAAGTAGAAGACGCCTGTGCGCACCTTTAGTTAATGGACGTTTTGCCCTGCAGGGTTCGAGAAAAACGTATTACCGTACCTGCGGCATAAAGAAGGTCTTAAGAAAACGAACAGGTGCGTATTAACCGATGCTTTTTCGGTTGTACTTTAGCGATTGGCTCGTACAATAGTCACCAATGTTTGGCGGGAACTGTTCTGTGGAGCGTTAAAAAGGAAAGTGAGGACGCCAGTGTTTCAGATAGCCGATCTGCTCGCTATCGTTGCAGGCGCCATCGCGGGCGCGGTCGCCTTTCTTCCCTTTGTTTTTACGCTCAAGCCGGTTCTTGACGATAAACAGAATGCGGACATGCTCAAGGGCATGGTGAGTCTCGCGGTCTCGGCGATTGCGTTGCTTGTCTTTACCCTGGTCGTGTTCGCGTTGTTCGGAGAGGCGTTTCGTATGTTCCTCTTGGGCGAGGCGATCGGCTTCGTGGCCTTTATGGCCGCCTGCACGGTCCGTGTCGCCAAGGCACTGCGGGATCCTCATGAGGTCGAAAGGTAAGTCGTGGAAATTTTTGAAAAGCTGCCTGATGAGATTAATCATCTGGTCAGCGAGTTCAGCTCCACCCCTGTCGTGGGCGATCTGAGCTGCGGCATCACGCAGTACTCGTTTTGGCTGATCGTCTCCACGATCGTGCTCCTGATCGTCCTGGCCGTGTTCAAGAAGAAGCAGACCCTGGTTCCCAAGGGCTTCTTCGTCAACGGTTTCGAGTACATCATCGAGTACGTCGAGAACGATATCGGCAAGGGCGTCGTGGGCGAGAACTGGAAGAAGCACTTCCCGTTCCTGTGCTCGCTTTTCCTGTTCATCCTGATCAATAACATGATCGGCCTGATCCCGGGAATGAAGCCCGGCACCGGCGCAATCGGCTCCACCGCCGCGCTCGCCATCTTCGCCTTCGTGTACTTCATCTACTACGGATGCAAGGCTCACGGCGTGATCGGCTACATTAAGAGCCTCGCCCCGGAGGGCGTGAGCTTCCCGATGAACGTGCTCGTGTGGGTCGTCGAGCTTTTCTCGACCTTCCTGCGCCTCATCACGCTCGCCGTCCGTCTGTTCTGCAACATGTTCGCAGGACACGTGGTCATGGGTTCGTTCGCCATCATGGCGAGCATGTTCATGCAGCCGCTGCTTCAGCAGGTTTCCGCGGCCCACGCCGTCGGCGCCCTGCCTTCGCTTGCCTGGCTTGCCATTCTCATCCTGATCTACGCGATCGAGCTTGTGGTCGGTGCCATCCAGGCTTACGTTTTCACGGTCCTTACCGCCGTGTATGTCTCCGAGGCAGAGGAGGTCGCGGAGGAGGAGTAGTCTCCCGTTCGCGCCGTAAAGGTAAGGCAATTCGTTTAACCGCCGGTGCCCGTACCCATGGAGCCCGGCAGTTATAAAAAGGTTATCCTGCGTGAAATAAGACACGCACGACAAAGGAGGAATCGTGGGAGTTATCGGTTACGGTCTCGGTGTTATCGGCGCTGGTCTTGCTATCGGCCTGTCTGCTCTGGGTGCTACGGGTGCTATGGCCCGTCAGCCTGAGGTCCAGGGCCGCGTGTTCACCGTCTTCATCATGGGCTCCGCCTTCGGCGAGGCTCTGGCTCTGATCGGCTTCGTTGTCGCGCTGATCGTTAAATAGCACGGAGCGTCAAGTATGAATCTTTCATCCCAGAAGAGCGCGATCGCACTCTCCGCGTCCGCGGCCGCGCTGCTCATGCCGGTTTCCGCGTTCGCCGAGGACGGCGCTGCCGGTGCGGACATCCTCATCCCTAAGATGGCGGAGTTCATCCCGGCGCTTATCGCCTTCCTGATCATCTGGATCGTGCTGGCCAAGGTCGCCCTGCCGGGCATCATGAAAACCATGGAGGAGCGCGGCAAGAAGATCGAGGAGAGCCTCGACGAGGCCGAGAAGACCAAGCAGGAGGCTATCGCCAAGCGCGCTGAGTCCGACTCGATCGTCACCGACGCCCGTCGTCAGGCTGCCGACATCGTTCTCGAGGCCCGTAAGGACGCCGAGTCCGAGCGTGCCCGTATCATCGAGGCTGCTCACAAGGAGGCCGAGGAGATCATCGCCAAGGCCCATACGACCGTCGAGGACGAGCGCAAGTCCATCTACGCCGGTGCCGCGAGCTCCATCGCCGACCTGTCCGTTGCCGTCGCCACCAAGATCGTGGGCGAGGCACTCGATGACGAGGCCGAGCAGAAGAAGCTCATCGAGCGCTACATCCAGGAAGCAGGTAGCCTGAATGCCGACTAGCCGCTATCAGGACAAGGTGCTCGAGACCTACGCGCGCTCCCTTCTGGAAGCCGCTAAGGCCGAGAACCATGTGTTCGAGGACCTCGAGATGATCGAGCGCCTGGCTTCTGCCAGCCCCGAGATCATCGCCGTGCTCGACACCATGTCCAAGCGCGACCAGCTCGACCTTCTTCCCAAGGTGGCAGCTGCCTTTAAGTATGTTGCCGAGGAAGACGAGGATGTAGTGGGCGTGACCGTCACCACGGCGATCCCGCTCGACGACGAGCTGCGTCAAACCATCACTAAGAAATGCGAGCAGGACTTCGGCCGCAAGGTATTCCTTATCGAGCAGGTCGACCCGTCTATCGTGGGCGGCCTGGTGCTCGAGGCCCGCGGCGAGCGTCGTGACATTTCCGTCAAGACGCAGCTGCGCATCGCGCAGGAGACCCTCGCAAACTCTGCTAATTCGTACGGAGGTGAAGCCTAATGTCCGAAACCCTCAATGCCCAGGATATCGCCAAGAAACTGCAGGAGCAGCTCACGAGCCTCTCCGCGACGGTCGATACGCATGAGGTTTCAACGGTCGACGAGGTAGGCGACGGCATCGCGCGCGTCTCCGGCCTCAAGAGCGCCATGGCAGGCGAGCTTCTGGAGTTCAAGAGCTCCGATACTGGTGAGACCGTCTTCGGCCTTGCCCAGAACCTTGACCGTGACGAGGTCGGCGCCGTTCTGTTTGGTGCCGTCGACTCCATCAAGGAAGGCGACGAGTGCCGCACCACTGGCCGCATTATGGATATCCCCGTGAGCCGTGCCATGCTCGGCCGCGTCGTCAATCCGCTCGGCCAGCCCATCGACGGCCTGGGCGACATCGTCGCCACGCACCGTCGCCCCATCGAGTTCAAGGCCCCCGGCGTCATCGACCGTACCCCGGTGTGCGAGCCGGTTCAGACCGGTCTGCTCGCTATCGACTCCATGGTGCCTATCGGCCGCGGTCAGCGTGAGCTCATCATCGGCGACCGTAAGACCGGTAAGACCGCCATTGCCATCGACGCTATCCTCAATCAGCGCGGCAAGGGCATGGTCTGCATCTATGTCGCCATCGGCCAGAAGGCCTCCACGGTTGCCAACATCCGCGAGACCCTTGCTCAGCACGGTGCACTCGACTACACCATCATCGTTTCGGCCACCGCTGCCGATTCCGCCCCTATGCAGTACATCGCGCCTATGGCCGGTGCCGCTATCGGCGAGTTCTTCATGTACAACGGCGAGGACGGCAAGCCCGCCAGCGAGACCAACCCCGGTGGCCACGTGCTCGTCATCTACGACGACCTGTCCAAGCAGGCTGTGGCTTACCGTCAGATGTCGCTGACGCTGCATCGTCCGCCCGGACGCGAGGCCTATCCTGGCGACATCTTCTACCTGCACTCTCGTCTGCTCGAGCGTGCCGTCAAGATGTCCAAGAAGAACGGCTACGGCTCCATGACGGCACTGCCGATCATCGAGACCCAGGACGGCGACGTCTCGGCCTACATTCCGACCAACGTCATTTCCATTACCGATGGTCAGATCTACCTGCAGTCTGAGCTCTTCTTCCAGGGCCAGCGCCCGGCAGTCGACGTGGGCATTTCCGTGTCCCGCGTCGGTGGCGACGCGCAGACCAAGGCTATGAAGCAGGTCGCCGGCAACCTCCGTCTGGACCTCGCTTCGTACCAGGAGCTCGCCGGCTTCACGCAGTTCGGCTCCGACCTCGACGAGGCTACGCAAAAACTGCTTACCCACGGCGCCCGCATGACCGAGCTCCTGAAGCAGCCGCGTTACAAGCCGTTTGAGGTTGGCGAGCAGATCGTTACGCTGTTCGCTGGCAACGAGGGCTTCCTGGATGACCTGGAGATCGCCGACGTGCTGCCTTTCCGTGCCGAGCTCATCGAGTACATGGACAATGGCTTTGGCTCGCTGCTCGACAAGGTTCGCGCCAAGAAGATCGATGATGACACCAAGGCTGAGCTCTTGCGCGTCATCGGCGACTTCAAGCAGCAGTTCATGGCCAAGCACCATTCGGATGTTTCTGGATCAGAGGAGAACTAAGCCCCATGGCCAACCTTCGCGACATTAAGAAGCGAATCTCCTCGGTTACCACGACCAAGCAGATCACGCGCACGATGGAGATGGTCTCTACGGCCAAGATCCGTCGTGCCCTCGATCGCTCCAAGCAGGCCGAGCCCTATAAGGAGGCGCTGACCGACGTCATGTTGACGGTCGCCGGCGACGCCTCCTGTTCGGGCACCGATCCCATGCTGCAGAAGCATGAGAGCGTCAAGCATGGCCTGATTGTCGTCATTGCCTCGGACCGCGGCCTTGCCGGCGGTTTCAATACGACGGTGGAGCGCACGGCCGAAAAGCTCGCCGCTTCTTGGGCGAACGACGGCGTCGAGTGCGAGATCATCGCGTGTGGGCGCAAACCGGCCACGTATTTCCGTGACCGCGCAAACGTCGTCATGCACTTTGAGGGCAACTCCTCTGAGCCCGATTTCAATCAGGCCCGCATGATCTCCTCTCATATCTGCGATGCGTATCGTGCCGGTGAGCTTGACCGTGTCGAGCTTGTCTACCACCACGCCAAGAACCGCGTGGATCAGGAGCTTCGCGTCGAGCATCTGTTGCCGCTCGACCCCGAGATGATCGCTATGGCCCACGGTCCGCGTAAGAACGAGACCGACGCCCCTAAGCGCATCTCGTCCACGTTCGAGTTCGTGCCCTCTCCCGAGCATGTTCTCGGCAAGCTTGTGCCGTCTTATATCCTGACGGTCATCTACCAGGCCCTGATCGATTCGGCGGCTGCCGAGCAGGGTGCACGCCGCAAGGCCATGCACTCCGCGACGGAAAACGCCACCGCGATCATCTCGACCCTTACCCGCACGTATAGTCGCGTGCGCCAGGCTTCGATCACGACCGAGATTAACGAGATCGTCGGCGGAGCCTCAGCATTGGAGGAACAGTAATGGCTAATAACACCGTAAAGCTTGCGGTCGAGGAAGCCACCAAGAAGACGACTGCCGGTGATGGTCGCATCGTGCGAATCATCGGCCCTGTCGTCGACGTCAAGTTTGACGGCGCGGTGCCCCCGATCTACAACGCGCTCACGGTCGAGGCCGAGACCCCGATCGGTCATCTGAGCACGATCCTCGAGGTCGAGAGCCAGCTTCCGGGCGGCGTCGTCCGCACGGTCGCCATGTCCTCGACCGACGGCCTGCAGCGCGGCCTCATCGCCACCGATACCGGTGAGCCCATGAAGATGCCGGTCGGCCCCAAGACGCTTGGCCGCATTTGGAACGTCATGGGCAAGCCCGTCGACGGCAAGCCCATGCCCGAGGTGGAGGAGCTCTACCCCATCCACCATGCAGCGCCCCGTTTCGACGAGCTCACCACCAAGACCGAGATCTTCGAGACCGGCATCAAGGCCGTCGACCTTCTCGAGCCCTACATTCGTGGTGGTAAGACCGGTCTGTTCGGCGGCGCCGGTGTTGGCAAGACCGTTCTGATTCAGGAGCTCATCAACAACCTCGCCCAGGAGCACGGCGGCACCTCGGTGTTCACCGGCGTCGGCGAGCGTACCCGTGAGGGCACCGACCTGTTCCTCGAGATGAGCGAGTCTGGCGTTATCGACAAGACCTGCTTGGTCTATGGCTGTCTCTTATACACATCTCCGAGCCCACGAGACTCCTGAGC
>USOF01000031.1 GCA_900556285.1 uncultured Collinsella sp.
ACGAGATGCTCAGGAGTCTCGTGGGCTCGGAGATGTGTATAAGAGACAGCCGTATCGCCATCGATGAATTCGACTTGCCTCAAGACGCCTACCCCATCCACATGCTTACCGTGGGCTATGCGGCAGACGCGATCGCAGAGCCCGAAAAGCGGGCAGAGCGCACCATCGCAAAAGAAGACTTCCTTAACGTTCGCGCCTAGCGCCTTTATCACCTGGAAGGATAAGCATGTTCAAAGCAAGCAACGTACTTCCCGCCTTTGCAACCGCCCTGCTCTGCACCGTCTGGATGATCCTGGCGCCCATGGCGGGCATTCCGGGCTGGTCGGGCTTTGCAGGGTGCACCGCGTACTTCGCAGCGCCCGGCAAAGGCACTAAGAGCCTGCCTGCGACCTTTGCCTGCGTAGCAAGCGGTATTGTCTACGCCTTGCTATCGCTCAATCTGGGAGCGCTTATAGGCGGTCAGGCATTCGGCCTCTTCATGACCTTCGCCACCACGTTTCTCATGTGCTTTGCAGGCGGAAGCAAACTGCTCTCCTTTGTGCCCGGCGCGTTCATGGGCTCGTTTTCCACCTTTGCAGCAGGCGGCGACATGTATGCCGTAGGTGGGATACTGCTAGGAGTGCTGCTAGGCCTTGCGTGCGATACCTTGGGTAAGGCGTTGGTCAGCGCCAGCGCAAGCAGAAGCTAAGCGAATCCGTTCTAGAGCGCGGACAAAGCATCGCCGCCGCACCCGCCACTCATCCGCTACTCGTGCGCTACTCGTCCAAAAACAAAAACCTAGAAAAAAGAAGGCCTCGCACATGCGGGGCCTTCTTGGCAATAGCGATAACTATGAAATGAAGACTAGTCCAGATCGTCAGCGCCAAAGTTGTCCAGCGGAGCAAACGGATCAGCTACGGGCATGGGCTGAGGGACAACCGGAGCGACGGGTTCCACGGGAACAGCGGAAGCAGCGGAGCCGGTGGGGGTGCTCATGAGCAGGTCGGACGGGAAGGAATTCTGAGCCTCGTCCATAAAGTGCTGGATGAGCTTGAGGTACTCGTTCTTGAAGTCCTCGCGGGAAGCCTTGAGACGGTCGATCTCCTCGATCTCGCTCTGCTTCTCTGCCAGAGCCTGGCGGATGACCTCGCGGGCCTTGGCGTCGGCCTCGTTGCGAATGCGCTCGGCGTTCTCCTGGGCCTCGGCAACGATGGCATCAGAGGTCTGCTGCGCAGCGATAAGGGCCGCGGAGATCTGGCGCTCGGAAGCGGTGTAATCAGGCGCGGGAGCGGGTGCGGGAGCCGGCGCGGGAGCAGCCTGGGCCTGAGCGAGCTGCGCCTGGGCCTCGGCGAGCTGCTGCTCGGAAGCGGTCAGGCGATTCTTGAGATCCACGATCTTGTTGAGCATAGCGTCAACCTCAGAGGACAGCGTCTCCAAGAAGACGTCGACCTCAGCAGGATCGTAGCCACGCTTGGCCTCAGAGAAAGTCTGAGCCTGGATGTCTGCAGGGGTAATAGCCATAACAAGTCTCCTTTTTCATCGCCTCGGCGCTACACGCCCGACGTAAGTTACTAAGACAGTTCTACACGAGTATACCTATAAGAAGCTGCAGAACCAGCCTCTGCACCAACTGCAACGCAATAATCGCAACGACCGGCGAAAAATCGATACCGCCCATCGGCGGGATGAAACGACGGAACAGGTTGAGCCACGGACCGCACACGCTATCAAGCACCGCGGCAATATCCTGAAGCAAACCACCCTGCTTCATGGGAATCCACGTCATAAAGCAGTAGACGACAATGAGCGTGGAATAGAAGTTGAACAGCGTATTGACCAGCTGGACGATAGTGTAGATGTTGATGGGAATCTCCTCGTCTTGTCTTTACTTAAGGTAGCCGTCGGCACGAAGCTTCTTGAGATCGGAATCTTTGACCTCGCAACCGGCGGGCAGCACCATGAACACGCGGTCGCCCACCTCCTTGACCGTGGCACCCAGACCGCAGGCAAAGCCGTAAGAGAAGTCCAAGACGCGCTTGGCAACTTCGGTGCGTACGCCCACAAAAATCAGTGCGACAGGCTGCTTGGTGCGAACGCGGCGCACCACGGTCTCCACGTCGTCATAGCTCTCGGGGCGCAGGACATAGGCCGGCAGCTGCGGTGTGGCGTTGATGATATTGCTCGCATAGGCCGAGGCATCGCTCGGTGCAGGCGCAGGCGCAGCGGCGGCACGGGCGCGGGTGTTCTCGGCGTAGCTCGACGGCGTGTCATAGGCACCAGGACGATAACCGCTCGCAACACTGTCCTGCGAGCGCGAAGGCGGGTTATACGTCGTGGCATGGCGGGAGTCATCGCCGACCAGCTGACCGGAGCGCGTATACACGGCAACCGACTCAGCTTCACCGCGGCGCGTCTGACCAAGCAGGCCGTTGCTCGGCTCGTCTTGGGTGTAGAAGCCCTCGCCCGAAGCACCGCTGTAGCCGTTGTTCTGATAGCCATCGTCATAGCCATCATCGTAGCCGTAGTCGTCGTCCTGGCCATAACCCTGGTCGTAACCCTGCTGGCCGCCCAGGTGCATCTTATTTTTAATCTCGTCAAGGAAGCCCATGGTTGTGTCCTCTCGCGGTTTAGTGCAGGCGCCCCGATAATCAGTGCGCACTTCAGAGCCTTATTTTACTGCAAACTCCGGGCTAAATACTACCCTGCCCAGGCGAACGAGCGTAGAGCCCTCCTCAAGGGCAGGCTCAAAGTCTTCGCTCATGCCGCAGGAAAGCTCAGGCAGGTTCAAATCGGGATGCGCCGCCTCCAGCTCATCCCTCAGCTCACGAAGCCCCGCAAAGGTGCGGCGTGCCACATCCTTATTCCCCCGGGGCGCCATAGTCATAAGCCCCTGTACGCAAATTCCCTCAAGTTCCGCAAGCTCACCCGCGGCGGCGCGAATCTCATCGGGCGAAAAGCCTCCCTTCGACTCCTCACCACTCACATTGACCTCAATGAGCACACGCTGGGGGCCGGCGAGTTCGCCTGCCTCAATCTTGCGGGCAGCACGGCTCGAGATCGCCTGCGCCAGATGCAGCGAACCCACCGAGTGAATCAGCTCGGCTGAGCCCAGCACCGCATTGATCTTATTGGTCTGCAGGTTGCCGATCATATCGAAGCGCACCTCGGGCAGCTCCGGATGCTCCGCCAGACCCGTGAGCTTGCGAACCAGCTCCTGCGGGCGGTTCTCGGCAAAATGGCGATACCCCGCCTGGATGGCGGCAACGGTCTCATCGACACCAACGGTCTTGGACACGGCAATGAGGCTCGCGGCGTCGTGGGGACGGCCCGCGCGATCGAGCGCCGCATAAAAACGTTCCAGAATCTGCTCGCGGCGAGCGCGCATCAAGTCCAAATAGTTATCCATTGCCAATCGCCTCCGCTGACAGCCAAACAAGTAGTCCCATGCTAACGCAAGAGCGCGGCCCCGCATGTGCAAGGCCGCGCTCACTTAGGTATTTACAATCTTTCGACGAACGGGGTTACTTACTCCTCGTCGTCCTCGCCATCGTCCTCATCCTCAAGATGATCGAGCAGGTAGCGAAGACCCTCGCTGACCTCGTTAACGGGCACCTTGGCAACGTAGCGTGCATCGACGGCGGGCCTCATGATAACACCCTCGCCCGAAGGCACGCGCATGCTCTCGAGCTCATCCTCATCAGTGCAGGCGATATCACCGGCAGTCATACGCTGTCCGGTCAACAGGAAGGTCAGACGGCAGGCGGCATCGATGGAAATCGAGGCGATGCGATCGAGATAGCGCGATACCATGATGGCGCGGCGCAGGTCGTCATAGTTGCTGTCGTCGTCCATAAAATCGCCCGTGTCCATGCGGTTAAAGGTGCGGAAGAACTTCTCGTAGGCGGCGTGCACTGGCTCGTCCTCGACGACCAAGTTGCAGATGATGGACATGTCGTTGGTGACGAGCGCAGAAAGCGAAGAGCCCAGCACCTGGTAGACGGCCTCAGCCTCGGCCTCGACCGTGCCGACAAGCTCCTTGGGCAGCGAGATGTCGGCCTTGATCATATGACGCGTGGCGCGGCAAATCTGGCGAACCTTATCGGTCATGCGCTGCAGGTTAAAGTCGACGTAGATGATCGTCTGCAGCAAGCGGAAGTCGGAGGCGACCGGTGACTGCGTGGCAATCAGGTTGTAGCAGACGGCCTCCAGGTTGGCGCAGCGTGCGTCAATCGAAAGCGTGCGCTTCTTGGTCTTGGTGGCGAGCTTGCGGTCGTCGGTCACATAGGCCTTCACGGCATCGTGGAGGGCCAGATCGACGGCCTCGTAGATGCTCAGCATCTCGTGACGGGCCTCGATGAGCTGACGGGAAAACAGTTTGCGCATGGTTCACTCCAATCAGTTGGGTGCGGTCATGCCGCCCGCACAGTGAATACGCACCGGACCAGATCCGATCGGCTTGGGACTAGTCGCACCGATCAGCCAAAGCGGCCGGTGATATAGTCTTCCGTCCGCGAGTCCACCGGGCTGGTGAAGATCGCGTCGGTTTGACCATACTCGATGAGCGTAGCGGGCTCGCCGGCAACTTCCTGCAAGAAGAATGCGGTGTAGTCGCTAATGCGAGCTGCCTGCTGCATTGAATGCGTGACGATGATGATCGTCATCTCGGGCGCCAGCTCGGCCATCAGATCCTCGACCTTAGAGACGGACGTGGGGTCGATGGCGGAGCAGGGCTCGTCCATCAGAAGGACATCGGGTTGCACCGCAAGCACGCGCGCGATGCACAGACGCTGCTGCTGACCGCCCGAGAGCGCCAAACCATCCTTGTTGAGCTGATTGGATACCTCTTTCCAGAGGTTGGCGCGCTTGAGCGATTCTTCCACGATGTCATCGAGGTCACTTTTGCTAGTCACGCCCTGCAGACGAGGGCCAAAGGCGACATTCTCGTAGATGGATTTGGGAAACGGATTGGGCTGCTGAAAGATCATGCCCACGCGGCGACGGAGGTCGACCGGGTCGACACCCTCGGCATAGATATCGTTGCCGTCGAGCGTCATGGTGCCCTCGACGCGCGCACCCTCGATCAGGTCATTCATGCGGTTGATGCAGCGCAAAAACGTCGACTTGCCGCAGCCCGAAGGGCCAATGAAGGAGGTGATGGCGTTTTTGGCGATGTTGAGGTCAAGCCCCGTCAGCGCATGAAAGTCACCGTACCAAAAGTTGAAATCCTTGGCCGTAATGGCCGCTTGCTCCAACGCGGGAGCGGACTGATAAACGGACATGGGACTCCTTAACTAGCGACGCTTACGCGACAGGAAGCGCGCAAACAGGTTGAAGGCCAAAATGATCACCATCAGCAAGAGCGCAGTGCCGTAGGCTGCGTTCATGTTGATGCCGTCGTTGGCAAGCAGGTACAGGTGAACCGTCATGGGGCGGCCGGAATCGAGCGGCGAAATAGGCAGGTTGATGGCCTGGCCCATGGTGTAGAGCACCACCGCGGTCTCGCCAATGGCACGGCCGATGGCGAGGACGATGCCCGTGGCAATACGGCCAAAGGCAGAAGGAAGCACGATCTTGGAGACAACCTGCCACTTGGTGGCGCCCAGGCCGTACGCGCCCCAACGGATATAGCGCGGAACGGCGCGAATGGCCTCTTCGGTGGTGCGCATGACGATGGGGAGCATCAAGAGCGCGAGTGCCAGAGCGGCAGAGACCATCGAAAGGCCCAGGCCCATAGCCTCGACAAACAAGGCGTAGCCAAACAGGCCCATAACGATGGAGGGCACCGAGGCCAAAGCGTCAGCAGCGTAGCGAATGAGCTCGACGACCTTGCCCTGCTTGGCGTACTCGGCCAGATAGACGGCTGCCAGCACAGCGATCGGCGTGCAGATAAGCATGGCGAGCGCCGTCACGTAGACGGTCGAGACGATCGTGGGCCAAATTCCGCCCTCGGCGTTGACGCCCTGGGGCCAACCGAAGATAAAGTCGAGCGAGATGTGTGGCAGGCCGTTAATGACCACGTAGGCGATGATAGCGACCAGCACCAGCGTGGTGATGTAGGCAGCGGCACGAAACACGCCAAGCATGATCTTGTTGGACAGGTCCTTGTTGATGCGGCCCTTCTTGCCGTGGGAAAGGGCACGCTTGATGCGCTCGCGCGACGAGGTCGCATCGACCGTCGCGTCAACGGAATCGGACATAGCCTACCCCCTCTTCTTCTTGGAAATCAGACGGACGATGCCCACCAGTGTGGCGGAGATGATAAACAGGACCACGCCCATGCCGAACAGCGCCGAGCGGTGCAGACCCGAGGAATAGCTCATGTCGAGCGCAATCTGGCTCGTGAGCGTCGAGATGGGGCTCGCAATGCTATCGGGAATAACCGGGGCGTTACCCACGACCATGAGCACGGCCATGGTCTCGCCGATGGCACGGCCCATACCCAGCACGATGGCATCCACGATACCCAGTTTGGCGGCAGGTAGCACGACCTTATAGATGGTCTGCCACTTAGTAGCACCCATGGCATACGATGCCTCACGAATGCCCATGGGAATGGAATTGAGGGCATCGATGGTAAGCGTCGTGATGGTAGGGACGATCATGATGGCGAGCACGAACCACGCTGTCAGCGCACCAAAACCAAGACCACCGGTCAGTTGTGCGATAAACGGGCGGATGATGATCATGCCGAAAAAGCCGTAGATGATAGAAGGGATGCCGGCCAGCAGGTCGACGGCAGGGCTGATGAGCTTGCGCACGCGCTTGCCGGCGATCTCGACCAGGTATACGGCCGTACCCACACCTAGCGGCACGCCCATGGCGAGCGCACCGACGGTCACCAGGCCTGAGCCGGCAAGCAGCGACATGATGCCGTAGTGGCCCTCAGAGGGCGCCCACGTAAAGCTAAAGAAGTCCGCCAGACCGATGTCGGTAAAGACGGGCAGCGCCGAGTACGTGGTAAAGACAAAAATCAGGATGACGGTAACGACCGCCAAGAACGCGCAGGCAAAGAAGATCCACTGCAGCGCCTTCTCCTTGATATAGGTACTGCGCGATACGAGCGCCAGCTCGCGCTTCTTGGGCGTCTGAACATTCTGCTCAGTCTGGGAGTTTTCCTGTGCTTCCATGCTACTCACTCCCCTTCTCGTCGTTGGTGACGGGGATAAAGCCCGCCTCGCGAATCTGCTTGTCCATCTTTTCGGACGTCACGTAGTCGATGTAATCCTGCGCCTGCTGCGAAGGCGCACCCTTCACAAAGAAGTAAAGGTCGCGCGAGATGGGATAGCCGCCGCTCGCGACCGTCTTCTCGGACGCCTCAACATGATTGACCGAGACGGCCTTGACCGAGGTCTTGGCGTTGAGGCTATCGACGAAGCCCAGCGAAATGTAGCCAATGGCACCGCGCGAACGAGATACCACGTCGCGCACCTGGCCCGTGCCCGAAAGAACGGCCGAGCGGCGATCGAACGGGGTGCCGTCCATCACGATGGTACGAAAGGCCTCACGCGTGCCGGACGCCTCATCTCGGTTGATAACCTGAATCCTCAGGTCCTCGCCACCGACCTCTTTCCAATTGGTAATCTTGCCGGCGTAGATATCGCGGAGCTGCTCGGTCGAGAGGTTATCGACGGGGTTATCGTCGTTCACGATGACCGCAATACCGTCGTGGGCAATGACGATGGGAGTCAGGCCCAGATCCAGTTCGTCGGCATTGAGTCCACGGGAGGAGCTGGCGATATCGGCCGTGCCGGCGCTGACGGCCTCGATGCCAGCGGAAGAACCCAAACCGGAAACGAGCACGTCGATGCCGGTCTCCTCCTTAAAGCCCTCGGCCGCAATCTCGGCGATAGGAAGGCAGGTCGTGGAGCCGGCGACGGTAATGGAAGAGGTAGAAGATCCCGAAGAACAGGCACACAGCGTAAGCGTAAGCACAGCGGCGCTCAGGACCGATACGATCTTTCTCATAGCATCACGCCGATCGCAGCATGGCGCCCACAGGTGCCGTTCTCGTTACGGTAGGAATAAAAGCGGTCGTTCTGACGCACAGTCGAAAGCTGGGTATCCACGATATTATCCGCGTCGACACCGACATCTACCAGCGCCTCGCAAATGGCAGCGGAAAGATCGAGCATGCGAGAGGTATTCGCATCGATGCACGAGAACTCGGCGGCAAAGCGATCCATGAGTTCCTGGGATACCTCATATTCGTCACCCAAGATATGGGGGCCGATATAGGCGGAAACGTCGCTCGCATCGCAGCCGGCAGCATCGCAAAGCGCCTGGCACGCCTTGGCAGAAATACGTGCAATCGTGCCCTTCCAACCGGAGTGCACCACGGCAAATCCGCCAGGGGCCACCAGCACCACGGGAACGCAGTCGGCAAAGCAGAGCAGCACGGGCACGTTATGCGCCGTACAGACGATGGCATCGCAGCCCTCGGCAATCTGCTCGCGGACGTCCTCAAGGTCATCGGCGCCGTTCGAGGTCACCGCAACGATATGGTCACCATGGACCTGATTGGGAACGAGCAGGTTGTGCTCGCACTCGGCGGCACCCATAGCCTCGAGCGCGCGACGACGATTTTCTTGAACAGCAAAGGGGTCATCGCCAACATGCGAGCCCAAGTTGAGTGAGGAGTACGCATCTTCGGAAACACCACCGGCGCGCTCGGTGAAGGCAAAGCGAACATCGGATGTCGCGCCCTCCACCAACGTAACTCCATCATGGTCGACACGCGAAACGTTGTCCGCACGTGCTGCCATACTAAAGCCTCCTAATAACACAAGTATTGCGGCGACGCCGCAGCAGTCCGTGCCATACGGCTGCATACTTCATCAAAAAGGATACCCGCAGCGGTAAGGAGCAAACGTAAAGGGAACGTAAGGAGATTGGAGGCTTTCGTTTACAAAGGCGAAACACAACAAAAAAGGGGCGTGCCCAATCGGACGCACCCCTTGCAAGTCGTTGAGAAAAACGAACTAGAAGCTACCGCGCTTCAGGAAGTCGGGAAGCTCGAACTGATCGTTGCCGAAGTTAGGAAGCTCGGTGCCACCGACGTTGCGGGTCGGAGCGGCCTGAGCCGGACTGG
>USOF01000032.1 GCA_900556285.1 uncultured Collinsella sp.
AGATCGTCGGCAGCGTCAGATGTGTATAAGAGACAGCAATGGGGATGCCCGCCTTGGCGTACAGGAGCTTAGAGACCTCCTTGTCGGCACCGCAGGCGCTGGCAAGCACGCCCGAGGCCGTGTAGGGGATACCCAGGGTCTCCATGGCGCCCTGCATGGCGCCATCCTCGCCGCCGGCACCGTGCATGGCGATAAACGCCACGTCAAAGCCGCCGGTCGCCATGGTTACCATAAAGTCATCAGCGGCCGTGTCGAGCAGCTCCACCGAAGTGTAGCCGGCCTCCTTCAAGGCAACCACGACGTTCTTTCCCGAATTGAGCGAGATCTCGCGCTCAGCGGAATGACCGCCCGCCAAGACCGCTACGTGCATGTTCTCTAGGCTTTTACCCGGCATGGGCAGACTCCTCCTCTATAATTTCTGCAGCTGATACCATATTGTAGCGATACCCTCTACGTTTCCCCAAAATCGAAAGGCTTCCATGAATCCCAGGACTAAATCTCAGGACATTCGCGACTTGAGCCAAAACGATATTCGCGAGCTCGTGGCCGAGCTTGGCCAGCCCGCCTTCCGCGCGAAGCAGCTCATCGAATGGGTCTTTGAGAAGAACGTTTGTTCGTTTGACGATATGACCAACCTTCCCAAGGCTTTCCGCGAGCAGCTTAAAGAGGCTTTTGCCTTTGACACGCCGACTGAACTCACCAAGCAGGTTTCCAAAGATGGCTCTCGCAAGTATCTGCTCGAGTACCACGACGGCGTTTCCGTCGAGACCGTCGGCATGCCCCGTCGTAACAAACTTTCCGTCTGCGTTTCCACCCAGGCAGGCTGTGGCATGGGCTGTGCCTTTTGCGCTACCGGTCTCAACGGCCTCAAGCGCTCTCTGACCGCTCAAGAGATCGTCGACCAGGTACTTCATGTATCCAACGACTTTGGCGAGCGCGCCACGAGCGTCGTCTTCATGGGCCAGGGCGAGCCGTTTGCCAACTACGACGAGGTTCTCAAGGCGCTGCGAATCCTCAACGACCCCGATGGCATCGGTATCGGCGCTCGTCACCTCACCGTCTCTACCAGCGGCGTTATTCCCGGTATTCGCAAATTTGCCGACATCCCCGAGCAGTTCACGCTTGCCGTTTCCCTGCATTCCGCCATCCAGTCGACGCGCAATAAGCTCATGCCCGGTGTTAAGAAGTACACGCTGCTTCGCCTTCACGAAGCGCTTCAGCTCTACACCGAGAAAACCGGCCGCCGCCCGACCTATGAGTATGCCATGATCGAAGGCGTCAACGATACGAATCCCGAAATGCAGGCGCTATGCGACTTCTGCGAGGGAACGCTGTGCCACGTTAACCTCATTCAGCTTAACGACATCGAGGGTAGCCCGCTCAAGCCGTCGCCGATTCATAAGGTTGAGGATCTTCAGCGTCGTCTAGAGTCCCGTGGCATCGAGACCACGATTCGTAACTCCCGTGGTAACGATATTGACGCCGCTTGCGGACAGCTGAAGCAGCGCTTCAAAGTTCAGAAGAACGCATAGGGGAGTCGCATCCCAAAACGTTTCATGTGAAACATCGAACGACCCCGGTTACAGAATATGCAACCGGGGTCGTTTCATTTATTGACCTTAATTTTGAATCAGCTGCTACCTGTCCCATTTTTACGGCCAAAATAAGGGGTCCTTGTCTCATGAATCAGACAAGGACCCCTCAAAATATGCTGAGTAATTGTTAGGTACCTAATAGCCTACATTTTCCCATTGGTTGCTGACCCAACCTTGATTAATCTTGGGATTCTTCGTTACCTGAGCAGTACGCATGGCAACATCTTCTGTCATAACATCCATTTTCTTTTTGGAAGTATCGACGATATCTTGCGCACTACGAAGCAAACGACCTCGAAGTTCATCGTCTGTCGCGATCCTATAGCCAGCAAAGGCACCAGCCGCGACAGTTGTCACCAATGCAATCGCTGTTAAAATCTTATTCCTCATCTTGGCCTCCTTGATCAAACTGAATCATTTCGCCAAGAATACGAGAGAGCTCTTCCTCGTCTTTAAACTCAATCTCAATCTTATTCTTTCCACGCGAGCTCTTCACACGCACGTTGGTATTAAAAACCTGACGAAGCACGCGGGCAGCCTTTTTAAAAGACTGAGGCGTTGCAGGCCTCGGTGTCTTAGGTGTCTCTCCGGCAGAAAACAACGGAGCAAGATTTTCTGTCGCTCTTACGGAAAGGCCCTCTGTAACAACTTTCTCTGCAAGTCGAATACGCGCGTCCTCATAGGGAACTGCAAGAATCGCACGTGCATGACCAGCAGTAAGTTTGCCCTCAAAAATCATCTGCTGAACTACTTCGGGGAGATCGAGAAGACGCAGCGAGTTTGTAATTGCAGAGCGTGACTTGCTTACTGCCTTCGACAATGCCTCCTGGGTCATCCCGCTGGCATCAATGAGTTGGCGATAGCCCTTAGCCTCTTCGACGGGATTCAGATCAGAACGCTGAAGGTTTTCGATAAGAGCAAGAGCCAGCATCTCTTCATCATTTACCTCTTTAATGATGACTGGCAATTCTTCAAGGCCAGCAAGCTTTGACGCCTGGTAACGACGCTCACCAGCGATGATCTCATAGCCGTTTCCATGCTTGCGAACCAAAAGCGGCTGCAAAACGCCATGTTCTTGGATTGACTCGCTCAACTCGCGAAGTTCAGTTTCGTTAAAGTGAATTCGCGGCTGATTAGGGTTGGGAACGATATCCTCAATAGGTAGTTTTGTTTCAGATGCGGCATTTGAAGCCGATGCAGCCGAACCGCCGGTCTCATACTCGGCCTCTGAGACCAAAGCATTGAGTCCACGTCCCAATCCGCCACGTTTCTTTACACTAGGCACGCTTGATCACCTCTTTTGCAAGGTTCATATATGCTTTTGCACCCTTATTTTGAGGTGCATAGGTAATTACCGGTTCTCCAAAAGACGGAGCTTCGGAGATTTTAACCGTACGGGGGATTAGCGTCTTAAACGCCTTATCACCAAAGTACGATTGAACCTCCTCAACAACCTGATTCGATAGTGAAGTACGCGAGTCATACATGGTCATAAGCACACCATAGGTGTCTAAGCCCTTGTTCAGCCGTGATTTGACCATCTTCATTGACTCAAGCAGCTTCGTAACGCCCTCGAGTGCGTAATATTCGCACTGGATCGGAATCAATACGCTGTCTGCTGCGGTCAAAGCGTTGATAGTAAGCAGGCCGAGCGAAGGAGGACAGTCAATGAAAATAAAGTCAAACTCGTCCTGAATCGGCTCAAGCAAATCTTTGAGGCGGGTTTCACGAGCAATTGCGCTTACGAGCTCAATTTCCGCGCCTGCAAGTTGAATTGTAGCCGGAATAACGAATACCTTTTTACAATTTGTATCAAGAACAAGCGATTCTGCCGGCACATCATTCAACAATGCATCATAGATGCATTGATCAAGGTCTTCTTTTTCAATTCCGAATCCACTGGTGCTGTTTCCCTGCGGATCAAAATCGACAATCAATGTCTTACGACCCTGCTCACCCAGTGCTGCTGCAAGGTTTACAGCCGTCGTTGACTTACCGACGCCGCCTTTTTGATTGATGATTGCAATGATACGCGTGTCTTTTGCGCTCTTAGAACGCTTAACGTCGCGAAATCCCACGGTCCCTCCTGGTGTGTATTAAAGCTGTCAAACGGAGGATGTTTCACGTGAAACATTCCGAATCGATATCAACCGCCATGTTTCACGTGAAACACTGCAAGTTGTTAGTATCCATTATGTTTCACGTGAAACATCTAGGCAAGCGGATTCTTCTTTGCCACGCCATTTGCACGAGGCAATGAGACGGATGCTGGATGACTCTTCTTAAGAACAATGAACTCCCTGTGTCCCAAGCCTTCAGGCAAATCAATTGCGTCATTCAGAAGCAAAGTGAAGCCGCAAATCTTAGCTGCTGACATGCCGGAAGCAAGCTCCTCATCCAAAGGATTGCCCTTGGTTATAACAAATAGCCCTCCATCCTTCAGATACGGAGCCGCATACTCAACAAGAATCGGTAGAGGGGCCAATGCGCGGGCGGTTACAACAGAGAACTGCTTCTTATGGCTTCGAGCATATTCTTCAAGACGATCATGAACCGCATGAGCATGTTTCAATCCAAGAGCATGGACAAAGGAATTAACCGCATCAACCTTCTTGCCAACAGAGTCAATATAAGTAGCTTTACGATGCGTGGTTATGGTTAATGGAATACCAGGGAAGCCCGCACCTGTTCCCATATCGAGCAAAGCTCCCTCAGGAGCCTTGTTGATATAGGGGAGCAAAACAAGTGAGTCGAGGATATGAAGTACTGCAGCATCTTCTACGTTAAGAATACGGGTGAGATTGGTTGTCTTATTTGTTTCTAGAACCAAATCCAAATGCTGAATACATTTCCTCAGCTCAACATCAGTTACGCTCAAGGAATACTCTTTGCAATAGGAAGTTAGACGACTCAACATCTCGTCAGCCTGCTGATCAGTAAGTACTAACAACGAAAGCTCCTTTCTGACAAAAATCAGTGTATCGAGAACTTTTGACAAAAAAAGGGGACGTGGAAACCACGTCCCCTTAGCATAAGCTCGAGAAGATTATCGAGCAACAATCACCACATGGCGATCAGGGTCAGAACCCTCAGAATGAGTATCGACGGCATCATTGCCACGAAGTGCAATGTGAACCAGTCGACGCTCGTAGGCATTCATAGGCGGAAGCGAAACACTCTTATGAGTGCGGATGGCACGCTCGGCAGCAGACTGAGCCATGAAGGCGACCTTATCCTGACGGCGACTCTTGTATCCCTCGACGTCCACTACAACCGGATACCTAAAGCCAAGCTTGCGGCTCACCAGCAAAGAGAACATAACCTGAAGAGCATCAAGAGTGCGACCATGACGGCCAATGAGAACAGCAAGGTCGGGAGCCGTTACATCCAAAATCAGCTCACCCTCGTCGCCCTCATACTCATCGATAGGAGAGTTGGCGGCATCGAAGTGCGAAAGGATGGAACGCAGGATGGAAATCGCAACATCGGCAATGGTGTCGAGCTCCTCATCGGTCAGCTCTTCACCAGCCTTGTAGCGCTGTGCAATCTCGGGATAATCGCCCGCGACCTGCGGGGCAACCTCCTCAAGCATATCCTCGATGATCTCTTCAGACATAACGTACTCCAAAAGTTAGGTACCTAAATAAGATTGATATCCCACTACTTCTTCTTGTGCGGGCGCGGCTTCTTCTCGCGACGAGTGACCTCAACCTGCAGCGGAGCGTTCTTAAGACGCTCCTCCTCATCGGCCTTCGCCTTGTCGATGACCTTCTGCGTCACAAAAATCTGCTGGATAACCTGCCAAGCAGACGAGACGTCGTAGTACAGCAGAACACCAACGGGAAGGCTCCAGCCCATCCAAAGCATCATGACCGTCATGACAACGGCCATCATACGCATGCTCTGAGCCTGCTGGCCGGTCTGGTTGCGCGACATATAGAGCTGCGGAATCAGGGTCAGGACGGCGAACAGGATCAGGCAAACCAGCGCAGGCAGTGCAACCATAAAGCCATCGGCAAAGGAAGCGCTCGGCGTGGTGGTCAGGTCGGGCAGGATGTTGAAGAACGAGAACGTGCCGTCGTTAAAGTACTGCGGCAGGTTGCGCAGCAATGTAAACAGGGCGAACAGGATAGGCATCTGAATCAGCAGCGGCAGACAGCCAGCCATGGGGTTGAACTTGTTCTCGCTGTAGAACTTCTGCATTTCCTCGGCCTGACGCTGGGGATCGTCGGCATAGCGCTCCTGGATCTCGAGCATCTTGGGCTGCAGCACCTGCATGCGTGCCGTCGACTTAGTCGACTTGAGCATAAGCGGCGTCAGCAGCAGACGGATGATGACCACCAGGATGATGATGGACAGGCCCCAGTCGACCGCAAAGGTCTGGATGAGCTTGAGCAGCTCGAAAAGGATGTTAACGATCCAATCCCACATGTAAGTTTTCCTCCGATAGCGAGTGCCCGCTAGGGCACAGGGTCATAACCGCCGACGTGCAGGGGATTGCAGCGAGCGATGCGCCTCACGGCAAGCCAGCAGCCTCTCAAAACACCGTACTTCTCAATCGCCTGGACGGCATATTGCGAGCACGTTGGGTAATAAATGCAGGCGTCAGGCAATAAGGGCGAAATAACCTGTTGATATATGCGAATAGGAGCGATGGCAACACGTCGCAAAACGTGATTGCTCATCGCTCCTCCCCGGCAACGCCGGCGCGTTTCATAAGCGAACGCAATGCATTGTCCATCTCCTGCGGCGAGGAAACCCTCGTCTTGGGAGTTGCGAACAAGATGATGTCATAACCCGCAACGGGAAATCCACAGCTGCGGGCGGCCTCGCGCATCACACGCTTAGAACGGTTGCGCACGACAGCACAACCGAGCCGTTTAGCACCAACGAAGGCGACCCTTCCGGAGTCGCCTTCGCCAACCGATTCACATATGGTCATTCGAATCAGAGGGTGATTGAAACGACGCCCCTGACTGAACACATGCTCGAAATCTTGCCGAGACTTAATAGTCTTCATGCGAGATGTGTGTATCGCTGCTAGACAGTGAGACGCTTGCGGCCCTTGGCGCGACGACGGGCGAGCACGGCACGACCACCCTTAGTGGCCATACGGGCACGGAAGCCATGGGTCTTGGCACGCTTACGCTTATTAGGCTGATACGTACGCTTCATCTTAAGTTCCTCCTGCTGCATTTCGAGTGTCCGCGGGGACGCGGACGCAGATATAGACACGTGAGCTTGAAGATTGTAGGGAAATCAATGTTCAAATGTCAAGAAATCAAAGGTAAAAGGTTGCGCAGTTCACACGGTTCCCCCATAAGCACAACCGAAATTAGCGCCTCATGGCAACCTTTCACGATATTTCATCGAGTTTTCAACAGGTCATGTTGGCAATGTTGAGAACTTTTCGCCCGTTTTCCAAAGTTTTCAACAAGTTTTGAAAAGTTGTCGAAAGATGAGAAACGTTGCACGGTGAGCTACTATTTGTTCGAAACCTTTTGAAAGATTGCGAGCGGCATGTCTGACGACTTTTACACCATGGTCGATTCCGGAGACCCGGCACCCGACAACGAGCACATCACCGGCGTGCGCGAAGAGCGTGCGGAAGGCGAGCAGACGACCACGCAGGCGCCAAAAGCCATGTACGCCGCGCGCATCGCCGTCTATGACGACATGCTGTCGACACCGCGGGTGATCGTCATTGATCCGCAAGATGTCCGCACGTATTTGGAAGAGACGACCAACACCGTCTACCAGTGCATGAAAGAACAAGGTGGCCATATCTCGCTCATGGTCATCCGCGAGATTGTCGAAAACTTTATCCACGCACACTTTGCCGAGCCCATCATCTCGATTCTGGACGGCGGAGACACCATCCGCTTTGCTGACCAAGGACCCGGCATCGACGACAAGGAACGTGCTTTCGACTTTGGCGTTACCAGCGCAAACAGCAAGATGAAGCGCTATATCCGTGGAACCGGAGCAGGGTTTCCCATGGTGCAGGAGTATTTGGAAAACGCCGGCGGTGCCGTATCCATCGAGGACAACATGGGCAAAGGCACCGTGGTTACGGTAAGCCTGAACCCTAAACGCGTGCAGGAAATAGAGCGTGCCGGCGGACGCGGCGCTGCCGTGCGGCCCGAGACGGAGCAGCCCACATATCCCCTGGCGGGAGCTTTTGCGCAGCAGCCCATGGCAACGCAGCAGATGCAGCCCCCAGTGGGACAGATGCAGCAGCCCGGAATGCCTCCTACACAAGAACCCCAAGCGGCATCGATGTCGATGCCGCCAAGCATGCCAGAGGCCATGTCGCTGGCGGATCAGGATACAGCAGCAATGCAGCAGGCGACAGGGGCACCGGGTGGCCAGCAAATGGGCTATCAGCCGTACCAACAGGGATATCCATATCAGCAGATGCCGCCACTGGGGTATGGCCAGCAGTTCCCGCAGCAGTACCAGCAGGGATATCAGCAGCCGTACCAGCAGATGCCGCAGCAGCAGTACACCCCCTGGGCCCAGCAGATGCCGCCGCAGCCTTACCAACAGTGGCCTCAAAGTTTTCAACAGCAAATGCCGCCGACGCAGAGTTCTCAACAACCAGCAGCTCAAATGATGTATCCTAATGCAGTAAATCAGTATGCACAGCCACAACCGGACGTGTTCGTAAGCGATCGCGGCAACGCCGCGCTGGGCTATCTGGCGCAAAATCAAGCGTGCGGCGCAACCGATCTGGCGAGGGCGTTTGGAAACTCGGCCCCCACTTGGTCACGCACGCTCAATGACTTGGCGCAGGCCGGCTTGGTCATCAAGCATAGCCAGAAATACCATCTGACCGAACTCGGCGCCGCTCGCGTGCGAGCTCAGAGCTAAAGAACGGGAGAGACAGTGGACGAGGAAGCAAGCATCATCCTGGGGGATGCCATCGCCTTTTGCCAGCGCGACGGCCAAGATGCACGCCTCATCAACATGTTGGGGCAATCGCGCGCCATAAGCCTGACCGAAGACACGCTCACGATCGAGGCCCCCTCGCGCTTTGCCATCGCGCAGCTCAAAAAGCATCAGCCAACTATTGAGTCCTATCTGGAAGAAATCGCCTTTGCACCGATTGCTCTCGACATCGTGGCACCGCAAGGCGCCGCAGCGGAATCCGCTGCCACGACGGCGCCCGCCACGGCTCCCGCCGCTTCCCCGGCGGTGCCACGATGTCGAGAGCAATCG
>USOF01000033.1 GCA_900556285.1 uncultured Collinsella sp.
CCGCAAAAAACCGGCAGGCAACCCGAACCAAGGAGACGTTCAACATGCGCGCGAGCGTCAGCCTGATAAAGCGCAGCAGAATATGCCACACCCGGCTCTACAATGTCGACGAGACGCAGCGGCGCCGTGCACTCATCGGGCGCCATCTTTGCGGTACCGATGTCCATGCCGCGATAGATTTGCATCGCATCGCACGACAGCACTTCGGACGAAAGACGAGCTGCCAAACGGTCGGCAACATCACTCTTACCAACCGCCGTCGGACCGACGATCGCAACGGCGGAAAGACCTGCCCCGGAAGAAACCATTAGCGCGGCTCGCCCACAACGGAACCGGATAAATACCAGGTCTTGGCAACGTCAACGTCAACATCAACAATCTTGCCAACAAGCTGATCGATGCTGTAACCCTCGGGGATAGGCGCATGCACGGTCTGATTCTTGGGACTCTTGCCCAGCATGACCGCATCGTTCTTCTTGCTCGTGCCCTCAATGAGCGCCGGCACCACAGTATGAAGCTCACCCTGGTTATACTCATGTGCCGTGGTCTCGATAACCTTAACCAGGCGGTTGAAACGCTCGAGAATAACCTCATGCGGCGTAGGATCGTCAATCTCGGCGGCCGGGGTACCGGCGCGCTTGGAATAGATGAAGGTATAGGCCTGAGCATAGCGGACCATCTCGGCAAGTGAGAGCGTCTGCTCAAAGTCTTCTTCAGTCTCGCCCGGAAAGCCAACGATAATGTCAGTCGAGAGCGCGATATCGGGCATGCGATTGCGGATGCGATCGACCAGGCCCAGATAGTCCTCGCGTGTATAACGGCGATTCATCTCTTTGAGAATCCGCGTCGAACCTGACTGGACGGCCAAGTGCAGCTGCGGCATAACGGCAGGCGTTTCGGCCATGGCGTCGATGGTCTCGGGCAGCAGGTCCTTGGGATGCGAAGACGTAAAGAAGATGCGCTCCACACCCGTATCGCCCACGGCACGCAGCAGATCGGCAAAACGCGGCTTGCCAAACAGATCGCGACCATATGAGTTAACGTTTTGGCCCAGCAGCGTAATCTCGCGCACGCCCTGGCGCACCAAACCGGCCACCTCGTCGACAATCTCCTCGAAGGGGCGGCTCTTTTCGCGACCGCGCACGTACGGCACGATGCAATAGGTGCAGAAATTATTGCAGCCCGTCATGATGGGCACCCAGGCGTGATACTGGGTCTCGCGATGCCACGGCATGCTCATGGCATCCGTATCCTCATGCTCATTGGTGCGGATATGACGCTTGCCGTCAAGGAACGCCTCGGCAATGAGCTCGGCCACATGTGCGATAGAATGCGTGCCAAAGATGACATTGACGTTATCGACGTTGGTGAGCAGGCCCTCGCCATCACGCTGCGCAATGCAGCCGCCCACGGCAACCACACGCTTGCCCGAAGGCGAAGGCGGCAGGCTTTTGCAGGAATTGCACTGACCGTACAGGCGAGTATCGGCGGCCTCACGCACACAGCATGTCATGAAGACAACGATATCGGCATGCTCGGGATCGAGCGCCATGAGGCAACCATACGAATCGAGCAGACCGCTCACGCGCTCGGAATCGTGCTGATTCATCTGGCAGCCAAAGGTGCGGATAAAGTAGGTTTTACCGGCAAGAATATCGCGTACGGAACGCTGGTCCATGTGCATAAGTCCTAACGATGGAAGGGAGGCGAATCGAGAAAAGCAGAAGCTATGCCACAGGCTTAACATCATCCATGACGACGTTATCCATAGCAGCTCGATTGATCTGGTGAACGTAGATAGAAAGGCGGATGGCCGTGCGCGACTCCCCGTTAATGAGGATGTCGGAGAACACGGGCGCGCAGGAAATATCAAAACCGGTTGGAATCAAAAAACCGCGCGCGATAGCCACGGCCTTAATAGCCTGGTTGACCGCACCGGCGCCGACACACTGGATGTTGACGGGTACACCATCCTTGACCATGCCGGCGATGGCGCCGGCAACGGACGCGGGCGATGATTTGCTTGATACCTTCAGGCAATCCATGAAGAAACTCCTGCGTTTAAAAGTACGTTTTAACTGCAATAACTTTATCGTACCGAGTGGACTCGGTAAAGGCACTATTCCTCTTTGGCAAGATCGAAGGTCACGGTGATTCGATCACGCGAAACACGAATCTTTGGGTCGCCGCAAAGGTTGAGATAGTACCGAGCGGCAAGGTCATTAAAGTCGCGCTCCACAGCACGCGAAAACTGTGCTATGTCATCCTTGGCAATACGTAGCCCGCGACGATCCTTCGCGAGATCGACAGGAGCCGGCGCATGCGAGGACGAATCACGCTCGCGCAGCAGACGCGCAGTCACACCGCGAACGGGCTTAATCTGCCCTGCCAAAATGCGATGGGCCGTGCGCTCAGACATCTCAAGACCCAAACCCGAACAGATACGGATAAAGTCCTCGGCATCAGAGGCAAGGCCTAAACGATCGACAACTGGAAGCTCGCTCTCGTCATCAATGAACAGGAGACGCGACGTATCGAGCCGACTTGACGCCTGAGCATAAAGGGTCGCGGCAATCTCAGACGGAGAACCAAGATAGACATCGCAACCACGCAACTCCTCGAGCGCAAACTCACAAGCAGCGCGAATAATATTATGCGGACCGCGAGCACAGACATAACGTCCGTCCTCATCCTTGACAGCCTGGGGCCAGCTGGACTGATCGGCACGCTCACTGAGGCGGTCGGCCGCAACGCTCACCTTAAAGGCCGAGCCAAGATCGACACCTGACGTGACCACACGGGCCTCATCGGTGTTCTGCTTGATCGAAAACAATGCCATGCCACGACCGTGAACGCCCCAACGGTCCATCTTCATACTCTCGAGCTTGGAGGTGACGCGGGCATCGAAGATTCGCTCTTGCATATCCTGTGGAACGCCCGAACCGTTATCCAGAAAGACAAGCGTGCGGACGCCATCTTCCTTGGTCGTGGCGAGATAGACCTTGTCGGCGCCAGCATCGCGAGCATTACGGAGCATTTCGATGACGATATCCTCGACATGCTGAATGTCGTGCTTTGCCTGGCGCCGCTCGGCCTCCGAAACGCGGAGGCGGACATACCCCTCGCCAAGGTTCTCCTCGACGCGAAGGTTGCCCTCCCCCGACATCGACGCGATAAATGAGATGAGCTCGTTCGCGTCGCTCATGTTATTTAGCGATATCGACAGCGCGGCTCTCGCGAATCACGACGACGCGCACCTGACCGGGATACTCCATCTCTTCCTCGATCTGATGGGCGATATCGTGAGCCAGGACCGTGGACTGGGCATCGGAGATCTTGTCCGGCTGAACCATGACGTGGACCTCGCGACCAGCCTGCATGGCATAGGTACGCTCGACGCCTTCATGGGAGTTGGCGATCTCCTCGAGCTTCTCGAGACGCTTGATGTAGTTCTCGGCAGACTCGCGACGGGCACCGGGGCGAGAAGCAGAGACAGCATCAGCGGCCTGTACCAGGACATCGAGCACCGTGTTAGGGTCGACGTCGGCATGGTGAGCCTCGATAGCGTGGACGATAACGGGCTTCTCGCCATAACGGCGGGCAAGCTCGGCGCCGATGACGGCATGCGGGCCCTCGACGTCATGGTCGATTGCCTTGCCCAGGTCGTGCAGCAGGCCGGCGCGCTTGGCGGTAACAACGTCCAGGCCAAGCTCGGAAGCCATTACGCCGCACAGGTCAGAGACCTCGAGGGAGTGCTGAAGCACGTTCTGACCAAACGAGGTACGGTAGCGCAGGGCACCAAGGGTCTTGACGATCTCGGGGTGCAGGTCGTGAATGCCGGTATCGAATGCAGCTTGCTCGCCAGCCTCGCGCACGCGCTGCTGAACCAGGTCGGCAGCCTTGTGGTACATCTCCTCGATGCGGGCGGGGTGAATGCGGCCGTCGGCAATGAGGTTCTCGAGGGCAACGCGGGCAGTCTCGCGACGGACCGGGTCGAAGCTCGAAAGAACGACAGTCTCAGGCGTGTCGTCGATCACGAGGTTGACGCCGGAAACCTGCTCAAAGGTGCGGATGTTACGACCCTCACGACCAATGATGCGGCCCTTGAGGTCATCAGAGGGAATGTGCACAGAGGTAACGGTGACCTCGGCGGTATGGTCGGCGGCGCAGCGCTGAATCGCCAGAGAGAGAATCTCCTGGGCGGTCTTGTGGCACTCAGCGCGGACCTGCTGCTCGGACTCGCGAATAATCGTGGCAGCCTCGTGGGTAACCTCGCCACGGACCTTATCGAGCAGTTCCTTGTGGGCATCCTCGCGGGTCAGATCAGCGATGCGCTCGAGCTCGGAGGTCTGCTTTGCGCAGAGCTCCTCGAGCTCACGGGAGCGCTTCTCGACCTGACCGGCCTGGCTGGACAGCTGATGCTCGCGCTTGTCGAGAGCGTCGTTGCGGCGATCGAGGGATTCCTCGCGCTGCATCACGCGGTTCTCGAGCGTACGAATCTCGTTCTTACGCTGCTTGTCCTCGGCCTCAGCGGCCTGCTTGTTCTTGATGATCTCCTCTTTAGCCTCGAGCAGAGCCTCTTTTTTGAGGGTCTCGGCCTGACGCTTAGCATCACCGATCAGGGACTCAGCCTGTGCGTGTGCCGACTGGATTTTTTCGTCGGCCTCGTGAAGACTACCCTGCTTGGCGGTGCGCATGTAGGCAATGGCGGCGATGGCACCCAAAATGATGCCAACGAGCGCTGCGATGATAGGCATGCTCACTCCTTTTTATGGATTCGTTACACAACAAAGCGAACCGTCCTTACGAACGGCTCGCGACATTTGAGTAATATGGGCGCAGCTTATGCGGGTCGGATACAGATAAACATATAAACAAACTCATCACAGATGAGCACATATCACAAAGCAAATGACAGTGTTTATCGTACGTTGAACCACAACAACTGTCAAATAAATGGCCCCAGCACGGCGGCTAAAACGCGGTGAACGGCAGGGCCACAAAACGCATACGCCTAAACCGCACATTCCTCACGTTCGGCATTAAGACGTGCCTTAACGGCATCGGCGGCGATGTGATACGAGAAGCCCTTGCCCATCAAAAACCGAACCAGTTTTTCGAATCCGCGCGTCTCTGGAACACGCCGCTTGGCGAGCAGGGCTGACGCACGCGCCAAATCGTCTTCGACGGCAAAATAATCCTCGGGATAACCGGGAATGTCATCGAGCACGACATAACGGCGCTTGAGCTCGGTCTCGATTTTACGCTGTCCCCAACCGCGCCGCTTGCGTTCCTCGATAAAGTGCGAGCAAAAACGGTTCTCGTCTAAAAAGCGATACTCGGTGGCGCGCTCGACGGCGAAATCGATCGCGGGCTGGCGAAAGCCGTAGCGTGCCAACTTGTCACGGACCTCACCCGTCGCATGGTCGCGTCGCGATAGCATCTCGGTCACCATGGTAAGTGCACATTTACGCTCGATGAGCTGCACCGCTTCACGAAAGTTATCCCAATCACAGGGAAGATCGGGGCGATTTTTGACATACAGGCGCGCGACCCGCACGGGAATCCAAATGGACCGCTCAAAACCGCCCTCAAGCTCACAATCGATATGTGCGCAAGGCTTTTTGGACGCATACCCGCTCGAGAACGAGGAGGCCGCCTTCTTATCGGGAAAGACGACCGTGGCCTCGGTCACCGTATACGACATGAGCGTAACCGCTACTCGTCGTCATCATCGAGCATGGCGGAACCATCGATGGCGTAAAGCTCGTCAAACTCCTCAGGCGCAGGCTGATCGGTCAGCTCGACCTCGGACGGAGCATCGTCATCAAACTCAAGCCCGCAGGCAAGGCGGACCTTATGCTCAATCTCGTCGGCGCAATCGGGGTGTTCGCGCAGGAACGCCTTGGCGGCCTCGCGACCGTTGCCGAGCTTGTCCTCGCCATAGGCAAACCAGGAGCCCATCTTCTTGCAAATGCCGCACTCGACAGCCATGTCCAGAATCGAGCCCTCCTTAGAGATGCCCGTACCGTACATGATGTCGAACTCAGCAGAACGGAACGGAGCTGCCACCTTGTTCTTAACGACCTTGGCGCGCACGCGGTTACCGATAACCTCATCCTTAAGCTTAATGCTGTCGATGCGGCGAATGTCGATACGCACCGAAGAGAAGAACTTAAGGGCGCGGCCGCCCGTCGTGGTCTCGGGGTTGCCGAACATGACGCCGATCTTCTCTCGCAGCTGGTTAATGAAGATGCATGTCGTGTTGGACTTGGACAGCGAGCCGGCGAGCTTGCGGAGCGCCTGACTCATCAGACGAGCTTGCAATCCGACCGTGGTATCGCCGATCTCTCCCTCGATCTCGGCACGCGGGGTCAGCGCGGCGACGGAGTCGACGACGATGGCATCGATGGCGCCGGAACGCACGAGCATGTCAACAATCTCGAGTGCCTGCTCACCCGTATCAGGCTGGGAAATCAGTACCTCGTCGATATCCACGCCAATGCGCGCGGCATACGTGGGATCGAGCGCGTGCTCGGCATCGATAAATGCCACCACGCCACCCATTGCCTGGGCTTCGGCCAGGATCTCGAGCGAAAGCGTCGTCTTACCGGAGGACTCAGGACCGTAAATCTCGACGATACGGCCGCGCGGCACACCGCCGATACCCAGAGCGGCATCGAGTGCCAGAGCGCCCGTGGGGATGGCCTCAACCTCAAGCTCGGGGCCGCCGTCACCATACCTCATGATGGAACCCTGGCCGAATTTCTTCTCGATCTCGGCCTTGGTGGTGGCGATCATCTCATCGCGCTCTTTACCCGTCGTGCGAGCATGAACGGTACGTACGGGACCTGAATTCTTGGCCATGAATAGCCCTCCTCTTAACAACCTGCATCGATAATAAACGAACGGCTGTTCGTGGTCAACCGTTCAGATAAATCATATGCAGCCGACCTTTCCAAAACCCAACCAAACGCCGACCAAACACTGGCCAAAAACTTGACCGCAGGCGAACCAAGAAAATCATGGCGAGGAAAAATACGACAACTACCTGCACAAAGATAAAATTCGCCGGAGGTCCCTATCTCCACAATTAAGGGGCCCGGAGGCCCCTTAAAACACGTCTATTCCATAGAATCGAGCACAAAGACAATGCGACCCAGTGCCTCCGTGACCGCATGGGCACGAACACACGAACGGTCGCCCTCATAGTGGCAGCGCACAGAGTCCACGACCGGCACTCCCCCATCGGCGGAACGATGCGCCCAGCCAATAAAGAAAGTGCCCGCAGGATCGTCCTCAGTACCACCGCCGGGGCCGGCATAACCCGTTGCGCTCACTGCAATATCGCTCTGGTACAGCTCCAGCGAACCCACCGCCATCTCGCGCGCGGTCTGATGCGACACCGCGGTATAGCGGTCGAGCGTCTCTTGCTCAACGCCGAGCACGCGACGCTTAATCTCGTCGCAGTACGTCACCGCACCACCGCGCAGCACCGCCGAGGCGCCCGGGATATCGGCAATCGTCGAGGCGATCATACCCGCCGTCAGCGACTCAGCCGTCGAAACCGTCATACCCCGAGCGCTCGCGCGCTCGACGATATCGCGCGCCAGCTCCTCGTTATGTGTGGAAATCTGTTCAAAAGAGTCCGTCATACCCACCAGGACCTAGACCGAAAAGACGATCTTGCGGCAGTTCCAGAAGTACTGGGCGCCCGAGATAACGGTCAAGACAACGGCAACGGCGTACAGGAAACGCGACACCGAGTAGATGCCGAGCGTCAGGGCCACCGGGCCAAGGTGCAAGCCGGCCATCGCAAAAACGCACAGGTAACCGCAGATGGAGACCATCGTGGTTGCCGTCTTGTACTTGCCGAGCTTATCGGCCGCAACGACCACGCCGGCGGCACTCGCAACCATGCGCAGGGCGCTTACCAGCAGCTCGCGGAAAAGGATAATAAACACGGACCACACGGTCACCGCGCCAAAATCCAAGAACAGCAGCAGGGCAGAGAACACGAGCAGCTTGTCGGCAATGGGGTCCAAGAATTTACCGAAGTCGGTAATCTCATTGCGCGAACGCGCCAGATAACCGTCGACCTTATCGGTGCACGACAGGATAACATACAGAATGAAGGCAGCGGCGGCGAGCGGGCCGTCGAAGGTGCTCCAATCCGTACCGGCAACACTCGTGTGAGACAGAGCCGAGACGATCATGAACACCGGGATAAAGACGATGCGAACGCACGTCACGATGTTGGCGGGCGTCCAGACACTCGTCAGTTCCTTATTGCTCTCGTTTGCCACGACGCTCTCCTACTCCACAACATGACCGATAAGCTCATAGCAGAAGCTATCGGTAAACTCGACAGTCAGAATATCGCCCACGGACGCCTCGCTGGCGTCCAGATGCACCGCTCCATCGGAATCGGGCGCCTGGAACCAGGCATGGCCGATCAGCTCGGCGCCGTCCTCGGTCTCTTCGATACCGTCGACGATCACCTGGGCGCGCTCGCCCACATGGGCGGCGGTGGCGGCAAAACCGAGCGACTCGGCCAGGTCCATGGCCTCCTGGGCGCGCTCGAGCTTGACCTCTTCGTCGACCTGACCCTCCATCTTAGCGGCCAGGCTGCCCTCCTCCTGCGAGTAGGCAAAGACACTCGTGTAGTCAAAGCCGACGGTGTCCATAAAGTCGATAAGGTCACGGAACTCGTCGTCGGTCTCGGTCGGGAAGCCGACCATGGCCGTGGAACGGATC
>USOF01000034.1 GCA_900556285.1 uncultured Collinsella sp.
GGTGCTGCTGCACAGCCCCACCTACATCGGCTTTACCAAGTCCATCGAGGCCGCGGGCTATCGTATTGTCCACAGCCCGCTTAAGCTCGACGACCAGGGCGTGTGGCGTATGGACTTTGAGGACATGGAGCGCAAGCTCGCCCAAAACCACATCCATGCCGCGGTGTTCTGCTCGCCGCATAATCCCTGCGGCCGCGTATGGGAGCGCGACGAGATCGAACGTGCCATGGACATCTATCGCCAGCACGATTGCGTGGTGATATCGGACGAGATTTGGTCCGATATCATCCTGCCGGGTCACAAGCATATCCCGACGCAGTCGGTGAGCGAGGATGCCCGCATGCGCACGGTTGCCCTCTACGCGCCGAGCAAGACGTTTAACCTGGCGGGTCTGGTCGGCAGCTACCACATTATCTACAACGAGACGCTGCGCGACCGCGTGTGCGCCGTGTCCGACAAGACCCACTACAACGAGATGAATGTCCTCTCCATGCATGCGCTTATCGGTGCCTATCAGCCGCAAGGCTACGAGTGGGTTGATGAGCTCAACCAGGTGCTTGCCGGCAATATCGAGTACTTCTGCGATTACGTGGACGAGCATTTTGAGGGCGTGAGCTATTCGCGTCCGCAGGGCACCTACATGGTGTTTCTGGACTTCACCGAGTGGTGCCGCGAGCATGGCCGCGATATTCAGTGGTTACTCGACGAGGGGGCGCGCGTGGGCGTGGGGTATCAGGACGGCCGCCCGTTCCACGGACCCTGCCACATTCGCGTGAATCTGGCGCTGCCGCTTTCGCGCGTAAGGGAGGCGTGCGACCGCCTAGACCGCTACGTTTTTAATGCACGGTAAGTGTGCGCTGCATGCGGGGCCTTCTGCCAAGTCGGCTAGAAGGCCCCGCATGGTAAAACGTCTGTAACCATTGGGCGCGCGTGTGGTTTTGTTTGCTATCATTTTCTACCATTTCAGTCTGTAAACAGGATCGTCTGGAGCTCGATGAAAAGACCCCGTCGCTCGGTTGCCATATCGTTGTTCGTTGCGCTTGCAGTGGCGAGTGTCTTTGTCGTAGCGATAGCTGGCTGCTCCGGGTCGAATGACGGAGCCTCGACGTCTGCATTAGAAGGTCTGGACGCCTCGCAAGTCAAAGACGACGACCTTAAGACGCTCAACGTCGGAAGCGACCTCTATCCACCGTTTGTGTATACCGACGAGTACGGCGATATCGTTGGCCTGGATGTCGAGATATTGACCGAGGCTTTGGCCCGCATTGGTTACAAGCCAAAATACCAGCTGATCGACTGGGAAAAGAAGAAAGAGCTGCTGGCGAGCGGCGAACTCGATTGCGTCATGGGCAGCTTTAGCATGACGGGTCGCGAAAACGAGTATCGTTGGGCTGGCCCGTACCTTGCGAGCCGTCAGGTGGTCGCGGTCGATCCCCAGAGCGATATCTACACGCTTGCCGATCTTGAGGATAAGATCGTGGCGGTTCAGTCCACCACCAAGCCCGAGGGCATTTTGCTCAATCGCGCAAATGAAAACGTTCCGCAGATCAAGGAACTCTACTGCTTTTCGGACCGTTCATGCCTGAACCCCGCGCTCGCCGAGGGCCTGGTCGATGCCATCGCCGCGCATGAGTCCTTGCTGCTCACCTACGAAAAGGACTATGGTGTGACGTATCGCATTTTGGACGAGCCGCTGCTAGAGGTCGGTTTGGGCACCGCTTTCGATATCAACGATACGAGCGGCGTCGACGTTAAGCTCACTCATGTCTATCAAGAAATGCTTGCCGATGGCACCATGGAACGTCTGGTGTCAAAGTACTTCGATGACCCTTCGCCATTTTTGAATATGGAGGGCCTGTCATGATCAATGCGCCCGACCACGCCGCTCAGGAGCGGGACAATCGTTCGGCAGGGGCATGGCTCCTTGTCGCTCTGCTGGGGATAGCGCTCTCGGTTGCTGCCGGCATGATGAGCTACGGTTGCATGACGGCCCAAGCCGAGCAGCGCTTTGCCGACGTTGTCGATTACGTGGCGACGCAGAGCCTTTCCTACGATGCATTCAATAGCGCCTATACGACCAAAAACCTGATTCGCGTTATGGAGATCGCCGGAGAGACAGCGCGCGATATGGAGTGCGACGGTTCGGTGGATAACGCCATGCTGGAGCAATATGCCGACCAGTTCAACGTGAGCGCGCTGATCGTGACGGACGCATCGGGCAATTTGGTGTCCGAGTCCTCGACGGATGGCGTGGGCTATGAGTCACTCGCTACGTATCTCAAGGAAGCACCCGTGCTGGAGGTGGCAGCCTATCCGCTTAAGTCCTATACCGCCCGCATTACGCTTTCGGATGATTCGGTTGCAGACATTGGTTGCGTGACCCGGCAAGATGGCGAGGGCATCGTTATCGCGGTCAGGCATCAGAGCGCGAAGGCAGTTGCAAGCAATACGCTCAAACTGCAGAGCTTGCTCGGTGGTTATGAGACCATCGACAGTGGCAATATCGTAATCGAAAGCGATGGCAAAGTCGTTGCGACCAATGCCGTTGAACCCACCATATTGGGCGTATTCAATCTGCCTGCAACGGATGTCTTTATTGTCGACGGTATTAAGGATCGATGCCTGCCCGGCAAAGTCCGACTGGTCAACGCCAGCGGCGAGTGGTATTTGGGCACATTTGGAAAAGCGCGCGGGTTCTACGTGTACACCTATGCCTCGGCGCGGCGCTACTTTGAGGTCGTCGCGGCTGTTGCTGCCGGCGTGCTGGTGCTCTACAGCGGTGTTATAGCCGTTGTTGTGATGGTGCGTCGCCGCGCTGATCGTCGACGTTTGACGGACTTGCTGCAGCAGGAGCGCGACTATGGCGACAAGCTGGCAAAGGCAGCGCGTGAGGCCTCGTCTGCCAACTCGGCAAAGACGGAGTTTTTGCGTCGCATGAGCCACGATCTGCGCACGCCCATCAACGGCATTCGCGGCATGGTCGAGGTCGGCGATGCCAATGCGGACGATCTGCAAAAGCAGACCGAGTGCCGCTCAAAGATCTGGACGGCATCGGGACTGCTGCTCGACCTTGCCAACGAGGCCCTGGATATGAGTCGCCTGGAGAGCGGGCAGATCGATCTGGAGCTTGTTCCCACAAATTTGGCGACCCTCAACCACGAGGTGCGCGATATTCTTGAGCGCCAGGCCGAGGAGCGTCTGGTGACAATTATCTGCGACCAGCAGACGCTTAATCATCCCTATGCGCAGGTGAGCGTGACGCACCTCAAGCGCTTGTTGCTCAATATTGCCGGCAATGCCGTCAAGTACAACCGCCAGGGCGGTTATGTTCGCCTGGCGTGCCGCGAGGTGGAGCCAGCGGATGGCGTCCCCGTCTATGAATACACGATCGCCGACAACGGTATTGGCATGAGCGAGGAGTTCCAGCAGCACCTCTACGAGCCGTTTTGCCGCGAGGAGCAACAGGTGGAAGGCGCTTCATCGGGAACTGGCCTGGGCGCGCCTATCGCAAAACAGTTGGTCGAGCTTATGGGCGGAACCATGAGCTTTACGAGTGTCTTGGGGCAGGGGACGACGTTTACCATCCGCCTGCCGTTCGAGAAATGCAAGCGCTCCGAGATTCCTCAGGCAGTTCGCGCGGATGCGGGCGATGGCGATGCGCTCCAGGGCTTGCGCGTTTTGCTCGTAGAGGATAACGATCTGAATGCCGAGATCGCGCAGTTTACGCTCAGCCGTGCCGGTGCCGTCGTGACGCATGCTAAGGACGGCGAGTCTGCCGTTGAGGCGTTTGCCGCGAGCGCACCGCACGAGTACGACGTGGTGTTGATGGACATCATGATGCCTGGCATCGATGGCCTTGAGGCCACGCGTCGAATTCGAGCGCTCGATCGCGAGGATGCCGCGATCACGCCGATTATCGCCGTGAGTGCCAACGCCTTTGCCGACGACCGCAGGCTTTCGCGTGAGGCGGGCATGAACGCGCACTTGAGCAAGCCTGTGAGCTCGCAGGAGCTCGTTGAGGCGCTTGCACACATAGCCGCCGACGCTTCATAAGCATATGGCCCGGTTCCAAGGTTGGTTGGAACCGGGCCATATTGCTATTTGCGAGACCTGCCGAGAGGCTTACTTTTCCTGAATCTGCTTGCCGCAAAGATGCTCAATCGTAATCTCGTAGAGCTGGACGCCCTTAATGTCCTTGGCGATTTCCTCTTCGACTTCCTCGGCGGAAGGGTAGTACTTAAGGGCGAGCTGGCGGACTTTGTCTTCGATAAACGCGGGAGTGTCATTCGCCAGGCGACAGCGGCCAAAGACCACGGTGCTCATAACGTAGGGAGCCCAGTCGCCGTCCTGGTACCACTCGTTGCCGTAAACGTTAAAGCAGACCTTGTCATCGCGCTTGAGTGCGTCGACCTTGTGGCCGGCCTTGGCGCCATGGAAATAAATCTTGTCGTGCTCGGCGTCAAAGAAGTAGTTGACGGGAATGGCGTACGGGTAGCCATCGTCGCCGTTGACGGCAAAGACGCCGCGCTTGCAGGTGGCGAGCAGTTTGCGCGCTTCCTCGTCGGTGATGGCGCGTTTCTTTCGACGTAAGGGCCTAAACATCGTTGGCTTCCTTTCTGGTCGTGCGTGGTGGTTGAGCACAAACTATAGCGAAACGGATCCGTTTTTCTTGATGCGGGCGAGTATGTTTTTGAGCTTGTTAAAGTCGAGCGGTTTGGACAGATGGGCGTTCATGCCGGCATCGTGTGCCGCCTTGGCGTCCTCGGCAAAGGCGTTGGCGGTGAGCGCGATGATGGGGATATCGGCTGCATCGACCTTCTCGCTCAGACGAATCGCGCGGGTCGCCTCGTAACCGTCCATGTCCGGCATCATAATGTCCATCAGGATCGCATCGAAGCTGCCGGCGGGATGCGACAGGTACAGATCGACGACCTCGTTGCCGTTGGCGGCGCGGGTGACCACGACGCCCTCGGATTCTAGCAGCGTCTGGGCAATCTCGGCATTCAATTCGTTGTCTTCGGCGAGCAGCACGTTCATGTCGGCGAGCGAGCAGTCGGGCGCACTCTCAACCGTATTCGCCCGCGCCTGGGGATTCTCGTCGATATCGAGCGGAATCTCCACGTAGAACGAGGTGCCCACATGGAGCTCACTGGTGACTTCGATGGTGCCGCCCATCAGTTCAATAAGCGACTTGACGATTGGCATGCCCATGCCGGTTCCTTGGAACTTGCTGCGCGCATCGTCACCTTCTTGGGCAAACGGCTCATAGATATGCTTTAAAAACTTGGGAGTCATGCCAATGCCGGTATCCGAAACGCTAAAGCAAAAGAGCGCGCGCCCGTTATCGAGTGGCTTGGTCTTTGAACTAAAGGTGACGGAGCCGCCGTGCTTGTTGTACTTAATGCTGTTGTCTAACAGGTTGATCATGATCTGTCGGATATGGGTGGGACTGCCGATCATGTATGGCCCCGTGGCGTACGGCAGACTATTGTCCTGCATGGTGATGCCGTTACTGGACGCGCGGAGCTTGCACAGCACCAGTGTATCGTCACAGAGCTCTTTGAGGTTAAAAGGCGCATGCTCCAGTGTTAGCTTGCGGTCTTCGATTTTGCCCATCTCGAGGATGTCGTTGATCAGCGAGAGCAGGTGATTGGCGGCAACGCGCGCCTTGGCACGGCTCTCGCGGGCGACCTTGATATCGCCTTCCTTCAATTCCTCGATCTCGATAAGGCCCAGGATACCGTTGAGCGGCGTACGGATGTCGTGGCTCATACGCGTGAGGAATGCCGTCTTAGCGGCGTTGGCAGCATCGGCTTTTTTGCGCTCGGTTCGAGCGCGCACGAGTGCCCAGATGAGCAGGACGATGCCGACCGACAACATACCGATGAGGGTAGCGGCAATGGCGGTGCGGTTGCGAAAAAGGAATTGAAGCGTGTCTGATTCCTGGGTCGTGTACGACGTGGATGAGTAATTGCTTGCGGAGAGCGATTCTCCGGCATTGATGATGCCCTTGTTGATGATTCCCAGCAGCTCGGGCTTTCCGCGCGAAATCCAGCACGAGAGCTCACAGGTGTCAGGGAGCTCGACCGTCTCGTAGTCCTTGAGATCATGACGGTCGCCGATGGTTTTTATGCGTGAGCTGGGAGCGACGATGCAGTGCGCCGTTCCCTTTCTGAGGGCGTCGAACGCTTCATCGTCGGATCGGTATTCGGTCACGGTCGCTGTGGGGAACAGGCTTTCAAGTGCATTTTTGTTGACAAACGATGATTTGGTACAGGCGATGTTCTGAAGGTCTTTGTTCAGGTCGCTGCCGGTGTGGATGGCGGTGAGGGATATGGTCCCCAACGATACCGACTGCACAACGCCTGATTGCTCGGCAAACCAGTAATCTCGGTATACCGGCAGCACAACGTCTATGCTTCCCTTTGACAGGGCCTTTGACATCATCTTGTAGCTATCAAAGGCGACGGTTTTGACCGTAATGCCAAATTTATCGTGCAACGTCGTCGCAAGCGATGCGAGCGAGCCTTCCATTTCGCCGTCTTCGTCTTCGTTGCAGTAGGGGAGTCTGCCCGTAATGTAGCCGAGCGTGATGGTGTTGTCATTTGTTTTGAGCCAGGAACGTTCGGGGCCGTTGAGCGATGATGAACCGCTGTTTTGGGCCGAGTAGTTAGATTTGACTTCGTCGATATAGCGTGGGTTGACGCGGGCGATTGCCGACATGGCGGCATTGATGTCGTCCATCAGGTCGGGGCGGCTTTTGGGGACGGCAAAAAAGTAGTCGCTCGAACCAATGTAGAACATGGGGGAGGCGCTGGGCGACGAGGTCGTGTCGTTCATGATGATGGCATCGACCTCGTTGTTTGCGAGCGCGTCAAAGAGGGCACCGCCAGTGTCGATTTCTTTATAGGTGCAGGTAATGCCTTCGTTGGCGAGCCACTGCTGGCCAACGAAGGTTTGCATAACGTCGGGGTTGCAGCCGATGGTAAGGCCTTGGAGCGCTCGGGGGTCACCCTTGGCCAGATCGTCGCGATCGGGCTTGGCGTAGATGAAGTAGCGCTCGGTGCCCTCAGGGTTCGAGGAAAAGAGCAGCTTTTGGGCGCGTTCCTCGGAGTAGGAGATGTTTGGCATAAGGTCGATTTCGCCTGCCTCGAGCATGTCCATAAGCTCGGTGAAGGTGCCGGAGACGTATTCGTACCGCCAGCCGGGCGTGTAGTACGACAGGGTCTGGAGGTACTCGTAACCCCATCCCGAGAGACGCTCGCCGGGGGTGCCGTCCTGGAAGCCCTCGTTGTTGACGAGCCAGCCGACGCGGACCGTTTTGACCTGCTGATCGGAGTCGGCGGCAAAGGCAGGGGCGGGCGCGACGGCGCTCAGTACGGCGAGCGCGGTAAGCGCGGCGGCCAGGGTGCGACATATAACTGAACGAAGGACAGTGGCAGCTCTCACATGCAATCCTAACGAATCGAGACATTACCGCATAAGGATACCAGCTCAGCCTGCCCAGGCGGCAGCTGGTAGTCATTGGGGACGTTCTTAAACGACTAGTCATCGGGGACGTTCTTGTTTGACTAGTCATTTAAGAACGTCCCCGATGACTAGTTCCGTTTGCGGGGGAGGCGTGGGACAATACCGAGCGAACGTGATTGGTTGTCCGTGGAAAGGGTCGCGATGAAAAAGCTCAGGACGCTTGCTGACGTGTTACGCCAGGCGGGCTTCGTGCGCATTACGGAGCTATTCCTCGTCTTTTACTTGCTGTGCGCGACGGCCGTCTGGCTGTCCGAGCCCACGAACCTCACGTTTGGCGATGGCCTGTGGTTTAGCTTTGAGACAGTCTCGACCATCGGCTTTGGCGACATCCCGGCCGAGACACCGGTTGCCCGCGCCATTACCGTCATTCTGAGCGTCATCAGCATCTTCTACATCGCCATGCTCACGGGCGTGGCGGTGAACTACTGCAATACGCTTATCAAGATGCGTCAAAAGGACACCATGGCACGCTTTATGGATGATCTGGAGCATTTGGAAGAGCTCGATCGCGACGAGCTTGCCGATCTTTCGCGTCGCGTGCGCGAGTATCGTCGACGCCAGCGCTAAGACGAACGTCGCGCGCCACAACAGGGGGACTGAATATGCATATCACCGTGTATCTGGGTGCCAACACTGGCAATGACCCGGCGTTTCTGCCCGCGGTGCAGGAGCTGGGCAACTGGATTGGCGCCAACGGGCACGCGCTGGTATACGGCGGGTCCGAATCGGGCCTGATGGGCGCGCTCGCCGATAGCGTGCTCGAGGCAGGCGGACACGTGACGGGTGTTGAGCCGAGCTTTTTTATCGAGGCCGAGTTTCAACATGACGGTATCGACGACCTTATCGTGACGAGCGATATGGCCGAGCGCAAGGCCAAGATGATTGAGCTCGGCGAGGTGTTCATCGCCTTTCCCGGCGGGACGGGCACGCTCGAGGAGATTGCCGAGGTCATGTCCGCTGTGTCGTTGGGGCACCTGAGTGCTCCGTGCATCCCTGTCTCTTATACACATCTCCGAGCCCACGAGACTCCTGAGCATCTCG
>USOF01000035.1 GCA_900556285.1 uncultured Collinsella sp.
ACTTGCAGCGACGGACCTCAGGACACTCTTACACCACGTCTGCGCGCGCGACCCCTTTTTTGTGGCGCCGCGAGGTCTTGTGGGCAAAAAATGGCAAATATGAGTACTGTCACTATTTTAGTAACAGCAAAATAAGGCTCAAAACGGGTCTAGGGGGCGTCGCGAGCGTGATTTTGGGATGCCTGTCGCTGGATTCGGAGCCCAAAAAGGCGATTCATGGGCCTGACGGACCGAAAAACGCTGCTACTAATCTGGTAACAGTACTCATATTTGCCCTTTTTTGCCCACGGCCCCTCAAACTGGGGCATCAAACAGAGGGTTCAAATATTAGAAAGAAGCCATTTCGGCTCTTTTCAGCTCGCCAATTCTAAAATGGGTCGCTCCGTAATTGAATCTTTATTTCAACTTTACACCTAGGTTTACAGCTGTCTTGTCAGCTGTAAACCTAGGTGTCATACTAAAGCCCCAAGATTCGCCAAAAGAGAGGGGCCTTGATGGCACAGAGCGCGAACATGGATGCATCGGAGCTTGCACGCGATATTGCGGCCGGCCTGGCATCGGCAACGACGGCAACGGAGCGCGCGGCACTGGTGCCCGCAGAGCTCGTCGAGGCCATTCAGCAACTAAAAACCCAACGTGACGCGGTGATCCTGGCACACTATTATGTGGCGCCCGAGGTCCAGGCCGTTGCCGATTACGTCGGCGACAGCTTCTACCTGGCAAAGCTCGCCAAGAGCCTGCCGCAGCAGACCATCGTGCTGTGCGGCGTGGAGTTTATGGGCGAGAGCGCCAAGCTGCTCAATCCCAACAAGACCGTGCTGCTGCCCGAGCCGGGCGCGGATTGCCCCATGGCGCACATGGTCAAGCGCGAGACGGTCGACGCGGCCCGCGCCGAGTACGGCGACGACCTTGCCGTGGTCTGCTACGTCAACTCCACGGTCGAGATCAAGAGCTGGAGTGACGTGTGCGTTACCAGCTCTAACGCCGTCAAGATCGTGTCCGAGCTGCCACAGCAGCACATCCTGTTTATTCCCGACCAGAACCTGGGCCGCTTTGTGGCCGAGCAAGTGCCCCAGAAGCATGTCATCCTCAACAACGGTTACTGCCCGCGCCACCACATCATTACCGTCGAGCAGATCGTCGACGCGCAGGAGGCGCACCCCAACGCGCTCGTGCTGGCGCATCCTGAGTGCAAGGCCGATGTCCTGGCCGAGGCCGACTACATCGGCTCCACCGCCGGCATCATCAAGTACGCCGAGGAGTCGGACGCGAGTGAGTTCATCATCGTGACGGTCCGCGGCGTGCTCTACGAGCTCGAGCGCCGCTGCCAGGGCACCGGCAAGAAGTTCTACTTCCCCGCGGTGCAGCCCACCTGCGTCAACATGGATCTCATCACGCTCGAAAAGCTCGTGCGCTGCCTGGAGACGGGCGAGGGTGAGGTGCAGATCAGCGTTTCGGACGAGGCCGCCGACCAGGCCAAGCTCACGCTCGACCGCATGCTCGAGTACGCAGCGCGCTAAAACAATGTGACAAAGGGACAGTCCCTTATGTCACATTCAAGGGAGAGGATTCCTGTGGAAACCAAACAATACCCCGACATGGAGTGCGACGTCGTCATTGCCGGCTGCGGCGTGGCGGGCCTGTATGCGGCCCTCAATCTGCCGACGAGCACACGCGTGATCATGCTCTCCAAGGGCGCTGTCGACGAGTGCGATTCCATGCTTGCGCAGGGCGGCATCTGCGTGCTGCCCGAGGGCTCGGACTACGACGCCTTCTTTGAGGACACCATGCACGCAGGCCATTACGAGAACCGTCGCGAGAGCGTCGACATCATGATCCGCTCGAGCCGTTCGGTCATCAACGACCTGCTGGCCATGGGCGTGGACTTTGAGCGCAAGGCCGATGGCAGCCTCGACTTCACTCGCGAGGGCGCGCACAGCCGCCCGCGTATCGCCTTCCATGCCGACATTACGGGTAAGGAGATTACGACCAAGCTGCTCCAGGCCGTGCGCAAGCTGGACAACGTGCAGATTCTTGAGCACGTGGCCATGACCGACATTCTGACCGGCGAGCGCGACGGCGCCACGGTGTGCACCGGCGTCATCGCCGTTCCCGTGGACGAGGACGATTCGGCTCGTCCCGCCGACGAGCTGGTAAATGCCGCCGAGGGCGTGCATGCCGGCAAGCCGTCTGAGATTCACGCCTGCCATACGCTGTGGGCGACGGGCGGCATCGGTGGCGTATACGACCACTCGACCAACTACCCGCAGCTCACGGGCGACGCCTGCTACATCGCCCAGGAGCACGGCATTACGATGGAGCACCTGGACTACGTGCAGATTCACCCCACGGGCCTGTTCTCGCCGCAGCCGGGCCGCACCTTCCTCATCAGCGAGAGTTGCCGCGGCGAGGGCGCAATCCTGCTCAACGCCGCCGGTGAGCGCTTTACCGACGAGTTGCAGCCGCGCGACGTTGTTGCCGCCGCCATCCGCGAGCAGATGAAGCAGGACGGCACCGAGCACGAATGGCTGAGCTTTGCCCCCGTCGATCGCGACGTGGTGACCGGACACTTTGCCAATATCCGCGCGCGCTGCCTGGAGGATGGCCGCGACATCCTGGACGAGCCCATTCCCGTCACGCCTACGCAGCACTACTTTATGGGCGGCGTATGGGTCGACAAGGACGGCCGCACCTCGATGCCCGAGCTCTACGCCGCGGGCGAGACGGCCTGCAACGGCGTTCACGGCAAAAACCGCCTGGCTTCCAACAGTCTGCTCGAGTCCCTGGTTTGGGGCCGTCGCGCCGCTTGGCGTATGCGCACCGGCGAGTCGCTTGCCGTGGAGCAGGCGGGCGAGCCCGCGCTTGATGGCCGTCATCGCGCCCTGAGCGCCGACTCCCTGGCAATCGATGATTTGGCCCGTGCCGCCGGTACGCAGGCCGTGGAGGAGTAGACCATGAATCCCATCACCATGAAGCTCGTCGTCGATGATCTGATTTTGCAGGCCCTGCGCGAGGACATCACCTTTGAGGACGTGAGCACGGCGAGCGTGTGCCCCACGGCGCGCCCCGCCACCGTTGAGCTCATCGCCAAGGCAGATGGCATCATCGCCGGCCTGGACGTGTTCGCCCGCACCTTTGAGCTGCTGGATCTGCAAAGCTCCGTGCTGTTTGATGTCGCGGATGGCGACGAGGTGCACGCCGGCGACCATGTGGGCCAGGTGCGCGGCGACGCGCGCGTGCTGCTTTCGGGCGAGCGCGTGGCACTCAACTACCTGCAGCGCATGAGCGGCATCGCCACCTATACGCACCAGATGGCCGCGGCGCTCGAGGGCACCAAGACCGTGCTCGTCGACACGCGCAAGACCACGCCCGGCATGCGCATCTTCGAGAAGGAGGCCGTGCGCCTGGGCGGCGGCGCCAACCATCGCTACAACCTTTCGAGCGCGGTCATGCTCAAGGACAACCACATCGACGCCGCCGGTGGCGTGGCACGCGCAATCGAGATGGCGCGCGCCCATGCGTCGTTTACCACGACGGTCGAGATTGAGTGCGAGAATCTGGATATGGTGCGCGAGGCCGTTGAGGCCGGTGCCGACATCATCATGCTCGACAACATGACGCACGACGATATGGCGGCTGCCATCGAGCTTATCGCTGGCCGCGCCAAGACCGAGTGCTCGGGTAATGTGGACGCCGGCAACATTCGCGCTCTGGCCGACCTGGGCGTCGACTTTATTAGTTCGGGCGCCCTGACGCACTCCGCGCCGATCCTCGACCTCTCGCTTAAGCACCTGCGTCTGCTGGACGGTAAATAATGAACGCCCGCGAGCGTCGCCGTGCCATCATGGCCGTGCTCGAGGGGGCCAAAGATCCCGTTTCGGGTAGCGCGCTTGCCCGCGAGGTGGGCGTGAGCCGTCAGGTCGTGGTGCAGGACATCGCCCTGCTGCGCGCCGACGGGCACGATATCGTCGCCACCAACCGCGGCTACGTGCTGCAGGAAGCCGAGAGCAGTCCGGCTGTGCCCACGCGCTTGGTCAAGGTGCGCCACAGCGTGGAGCAGGCGGGCGATGAGCTCACGAGCATCGTTGATGCCGGCGGTGCCGTACTCAACGTGATCGTCAACCACCGCGTGTACGGCAAGATCACGGCCGACCTGGACATCCGCAATCGTCGCGATGTCGAGCGCTACCTGCACGATATCGAGAGCGGCAAGAGCTTTCCGCTGCTAACGGTGACCAGCGGCTACCACTTCCATCGCATCGCGGCGGAAGACGAGCAGACCCTCGACGAGATCGAGGCCATGCTCAAGGAGAAAGGCTACTTGGCTGACCTCATGCCCTACGAAGACGACCTATCGTAGCCGATGCTGCAAACGCCCCTAAGCGGCAATCTGCAGCGGTGCCAAATTAGTTATCCGCACAAACAAAAAGGAGGCCTCCGCGGCGATGCGGAAGCCTCCTTTTTTGTGCACGGTGTACTTTTGAGTGTGCAAGTGGGGAGTTGTTACTCCTCGACGATCTCAGTGATCGCGCCAGCGGGGCAAGCGTCCTGGCAAGCGCCACAGGCGACGCAGGAGTCCTCGTCAGCGACGGTAGCGACGTCCTGGAGCTCCAGAACGCCAGCGGGGCAGGAGTCGACGCAAACGCCACAAGCGATGCACTCGTCGGCATCAATTACGGGATGAGCCATGGTAGTTTCCTCTCTGTTGACCGACGCTACAGGCGATGCGCGCCGGTTTGATTCGGGCAAAAACATACCACGGGAGCGACCGTTTGCAATACCCTCTGACCGGCATCTTCATACCGTTCGCCGAGTATGCCAAGGTTTACTAAAAAACGCGCAGGTGGGGCCGTTGAGCTGCGCAAATGTTAGCTAAAGGTGACTTGAAATATTGAGCTATTGAGCGCGCCTGCGGAAAGGGCATCCCGTTATTTGGCCGAAAAACGGGTCGTAGTTTCCGGTTGGGCCCGCTAGCGGAAACTGCGACCCGGTATCAGCTCTCAAAACGGGATACGGTTTCCGGTTGAGCCTTCAGACGGAAACTGCGACCCGGAATCCACGCTCAAACCGGGACAAGCTTTCCGCAAGGCAGCCCCAGGCACCCTCGGACCCAAACCTCAGTCATCTCTACATAGATCTCGATAGATTTGCCTAGAACTCAAACAATGCGTCTACCTGTGCATTTGCGAACCTAAACTCTCAGAGATAAGAAATCTTATATGAATTGACTTAGATTTTGTATATCGCGATACTTAAGGGGATATAGTACTACCGAACGAAAAAGGCACCGCTGCTTCACGGCGACTCGGGGAGCGCGGTCCAACCCCAAGAAGGGATGATTACTATGAGCAAGATCCTCGGCATCGACCTCGGTACCACCAACTCCGCCATGGCGGTCCTGGAGGGCGGCACCCCCACTACCATCGTGAACGCAGAGGGCGACCGCACCACCCCGTCCGTCGTGGGCTTCCGCGCCGACGGCGACCGCATCGTGGGCAAGGCCGCTAAGAACCAGGCCGTCACCAACCCCAAGAACACCGTGTTCTCCATCAAGCGCTTCATGGGCCGCAAGTATTCCGAGTGCACCTCCGAGATCAAGACCGTGCCGTATGAGGTCAAGGAGGGCCAGGGTGGCCGTGCCGTCGTCGACATCGAGGGCAAGGATTACACCGCCGAGCAGGTGAGCGCCATGACGCTCGCCAAGATGAAGGCCGACGCTGAGAAGTATCTGGGCGAGACCGTCACCGACGCCGTCATCACCGTCCCGGCCTACTTCAACGACGCCCAGCGTCAGGCCACCAAGGACGCCGGTAAGATCGCCGGCCTCAACGTCAAGCGTATCGTCAACGAGCCGACCGCTGCTGCTCTGGCCTATGGCCTGGACAAGCAGGGCACCGACCAGCGCATCCTGGTCTTTGACCTGGGCGGCGGTACCTTCGACGTTTCCATCCTCGACCTCGCCGACGGCGTGTTTGAGGTTCTGTCCACCTCGGGCGACAACCACCTGGGCGGCGACGACTGGGATCAGCGCGTCATCGACTGGATGGCAGACAAGTTCAAGCAGGACAACGGTATCGACCTGCGCGGCGATGCCATGGCTCTGCAGCGCTTGAAGGAGGCGGCCGAGAACGCCAAGAAGGAGCTCTCCTCCGCTCAGCAGGCCCAGATCAACCTGCCCTTCATCACCGCTGACGCCACCGGCCCCAAGCACCTTGATTACACCCTGACCCGCGCCGAGTTCGAGCGCATCACCCGCGACCTGCTCGAGCGCTGCAAGCAGCCCGTTACCAAGGCCCTGCGCGACGCCGGCGTTTCGCTGAACGAGGTGGACGAGGTCATTCTGGTCGGCGGTTCCACCCGTATGCCCGCCGTTCAGGATCTGGTCAAGAACATGACCGGCAAGCAGCCCAACATGTCCGTGAACCCCGACGAGGTCGTTGCCGACGGCGCTGCCGTCCAGGGCGGCGTGCTCACCGGCGACGTCGAGGGCATCCTGCTGCTCGACGTGACCCCGCTGTCGCTGGGCGTCGAGACCATGGGCGGCATCATGACCAAGATGATCGACCGCAACACCACGATCCCGACCTCCAAGACCGAGGTCTACTCCACCGCTGCCGACAACCAGACCAGCGTCGAGATCAACGTGCTCCAGGGCGAGCGCGAGCTTGCCCGCGACAACAAGTCGCTCGGTAAGTTCCAGCTGACCGGTATCCCGGCTGCCCGCCGCGGCGTGCCGCAGATCGAGGTTACCTTCGACATCGACGCCAACGGCATCGTCAAGGTCTCCGCTAAGGACAAGGGCACCGGCAAGGAGCAGCAGATCACCATTTCCGGCTCCACCGCTCTGTCCGACGACGAAGTCGATCGTATGGTCAAGGACGCCGAGGCTCATGCCGAGGAGGACAAGAAGCAGAAGGAAGAGGTTGAGGTCCGCAACCAGACCGACAGCCTGTGCTACTCCACCGAGCAGACCCTCAACGAGCTCGGTGACAAGGTTTCCGCCGACGTGAAGTCCAAGGCCGAGGCCGCTATCGCCGACGCCAAGAAGGCGCTCGAGGGCTCTGACGTCGAGGCCATCAAGGCCGCCGGCGAGTCCCTGCAGTCCGTGGCCTACGAGCTGGCCCAGGTTGTCTACGCCGACGCTCAGCAGCAGACCGACGGTGCCGCCGGCGCCCAGCCTGCCGACGATGACGTCGTCGACGCCGACTACGAGGTTGTGGACGACGAGGACAAGTAATCATGTCCGCCCGTAAAGCTCGCACGGAGGCGGCCGCCGCTGGCGCCGCCCCCGTTGACTCTGAGGAGAAGGACGTGAAGATTCCCGTAGAGGCCGTTGACGATACCGAGGCCAACGAGGCCCCGGCCGCCGAGGCTGCCGAGAACCAGGTAGAGGATTCCAATAAGGAGGCGACGATGACCGAGGACGAGATGGTGGAAGCCGCTATCCGCGCCGGTGAGGAAGCCGCCGACAACGACTTTAAGCTCAAGTTCGAGCAGGCCCAAAAGGAGCTCGCCGACGTGCGCAATGAGCTCGATGCTGCGGCAGAGGCTCAGAAGGCCGCCGAGGACAAGGCAAAGGACGCCACTGAGCGTACCGCCCGTCTTCAGGCCGACTGGGAGAACTTCCGTCGCCGCACCGCCAATGAGCGTATCGCCGAGCGCGAGCGCGCGACCGAGAAGCTCGTCACCGCGCTGCTGCCGGTGGTCGACGATATCGAGCGTGCGATCGACCATGCCCGCAGCCAGGAGCTTGCCGACGACTTTAAGCAGTTCGTCGACGGCGTCGACGCGGTGCATGCCAAGCTGCTCGATGTGTTTGCGCACGAGGGCGTTGAGCCCATCGACCCCAAGGGCGAGGCGTTCGATCCGCTCGAGCACCAGGCCGTGGGGCGTGTCGAGGACGCATCGCAGTACGACGAGACCGTCAACGACGTGTACCAGAAGGGCTACCGCATGGCGGATCGCATCCTGCGTTCCGCGATGGTGACGGTGACCTACGGTGGCGAGAAGCGCCCCGCACCGGAGCCCGAAGCGGCGCCCGAGGATGCCACGGCCGATACGGCCGAGGGCACCGAGGAGTAATTGAGAAGGGCCCCGGGGCAACACCCGGGGCCCTTTCTGGCCAAGTGCCATATGACAGCATGAGCCGCCGTCCGCAGGGGCGGCGGATATAACAGGAGAGGAGCTACGATGGCTGCAGGCAAAACCTTCTATGACATCCTGGGCGTATCCAAGAGCGCCTCCGACAAAGAGATCAAGAGCGCGTTTCGCAAGCTCGCGCAAAAATATCACCCCGATGCCGGCGGCGACGAGGCCAAGTTTAAGGAGATTAGCGAGGCCTACGAGACGCTTTCGGACGAGAAGAAGCGCAAAGAGTACGACCAGATGCTCATGTTCGGCGGCATGCCGGGCGCGGGCGGCGCGTATGGCGGTAGCTACGGCGCCGGTGCCGGCGCGAGCGGCTGGGGCGATATCTTCGACAGCATCTTTAGCGGCAACGGCGCCTGGGGCAGCGATTGGGGCTCGGGCTT
>USOF01000036.1 GCA_900556285.1 uncultured Collinsella sp.
GTGAATAGCGTGGGAGCCATTACTCCGGGCGTGCGTCTGCACGACCTTCCGCAGGGAACGGTCGAGGAGCGCATTCGCATGGCGGGCGAGCTGGGCTTTTCGTGCATTCAGCTGCCGAGCAAGGTGCTCTACGCATCGATGGGGATCGATCGAGGCGGCCTGACCCGCGAGCTTGCCGACCATTTGCGTGCCGTGCTCGATGAGTCGGGCGTTTCGGTCGCCGTGCTCGGCTGCTATAAGAATTTGGCGACGCCCGATCGCCAACAGCTCATGGATAACATTGCCGAGTACGAGGCATGCCTGAACTTTGCCCAGATGCTCGGCGGCTGCCCGGTGGGTACCGAGACCGGTCGTCCTAACGTGCAGAACGCCGTGGCGGACGACCGCATGACCGACGAGGCACTCGATGCGTTTGTCGAGGCTCTCAAATATGTCTGCACGCGCGCCGAGGCCATGGGCGGGCAGATTTTGATCGAGCCCGGCTGGAACGAGACGGTTAACACGCCCCAGCGGTGCCGCGAGGTGCTCGAGCGCGTGCCGAGCGCGGCACTCGGCGTGATTTACGACCCGGTGTCGCTGCTACACCCCAGCGTTGTCGGCGAGGCGCAGGAGATTACGTCGCACATGCTCTATCTGTGCGGCAGCAAGGTTCGCGTGCTGCATGCCAAGGACTACGAGGTCGTGAACAACGAGGATGAGGCCGGCTGGTGCGACGGCACGGGCTCGCGCCTGGTATGCCATGGCGTGGGCGAGACGGGCCGTTACGACTTTGAGCCCATCGTCGCCTGGGCCGCTGCTGCCTGCCCGGGCATTCCGTGTGTGGTCGAGAACAGCGTGCCGGCGACGGCGGCCGGCTGCTTGACGACGCTCAAGCGTATGTCTGCCCGTTGCGAAGGCGCGCATCGGGAGATGTAGCGTGGCTGGCGGCCGCTACGGGCGGCCGTCTTGCCGGTACTGGGCAGCATCTGGAACTGCCCGTTATTGTGTTGATGCGAATCAGAGGGGAATCGCGTGGCTATCCACATTGTCGAGGAAGCAAATCGTTGTCTGGGTTGTAAAAGGGCGTTCTGCCAGATCAAGGGCTGTCCGGTTCAGACGCCTATCCCGCAGGTCATCGATCTGTTTAAGCAGCGTCGTCTGGAGGAAGCGGGCGAGTTGCTGTTCCAGAACAACCCCATGAGCGCGGTCTGTTCCATGGTGTGCAACCATTCGGGCCAGTGCGAGGGTTCGTGCGTTCAGGGCCGCAAGGGTACGCCGGTGCATTTCTCGAGCATCGAGAACTATATCTCCACGGCGTATCTCGACCGCAAGGAGTGGGAGCCTGCGCCGTCGTGCGGCAAGCAGGTTGCCGTGGTCGGTTCGGGCCCTGCCGGTATTACCGTTGCCATTAAGATGGCCCAGCTGGGCTGCGCTGTCACCGTGTTTGAGCAGCGCCCTGAGATCGGCGGCGTGCTGGAGTACGGCATCCCCGAGTTCCGCCTGCCGCGCTCGCTGGTGCAAAAGTACCGCCACGTGATGTGCTCGCTCGGCGTGCGCGTGCGCCCCTCGACCACCATCGGCGGCGCGCTGCATATCGACGATCTGCTGCGCGACGGCTATGACGCGGTCTTTGTGGGCACCGGCACTTGGCGTGCCCGCAAGCTGGGGATTCCCGGCGAGTCGCGCGGCAACGTGCTGTTTGGTATCGACTATCTGGTCGACCCCACGAGTGTGGCGATCGGACAGAACGTGGCGGTCATCGGCGCCGGTAACGTTGCCATGGATGTGGCCCGCACGGCACTGCGTTCGGGTGCCCGCAAGGTTACCGTGTATGCCCGTTCGCGCCATATCTCTGCCATCGATGACGAGGTCGAGTTGACCGAGCTCGACGGCGCCGAGATCGTGTGTGGCAAGGCCATCTGCGCTATCGACGATAACGGCCCTGTGTTCGAGACGGCTATCTTTGACGAGGACAACAACGTGGTGGGCTACGAGGAAGAGCTCGACCATGCCGCGGCCGATACCATCGTCATCGCGGCCTCTCAGGTGCCCAAGGACAAACTGGTGCTTACGACGGGCGGTCTGGAGACCGACCATCGTGGCCTGCTGTCGGTCGACGAGCAGGGCATGACCACGGTGCCTGGCGTCTTTGCCGCCGGCGACGTGGTCAACGGCCCGCTCACTGTGGTCCATGCAGTAGCCGGCGCCAAGCTCGCCGTCGAAGGTATGGTCGCCTACCTAGGCCTCTAACTCCATCCCACCCATCAGTTGCGGTGAAATACGGACTGTTTTGGCTGTCAAAGGCCTTATCTACTCCGTATTCCACCGCATCTTTTTGTGGGGTGGGCTAGAGACGCTGCATGCGGTACCCGACACCCATGTGCGTCTGAATCATCTTGGGGTGAGAGGGGTCTGCCTCGATCTTCTTGCGCAGGGTGCGCATGAACACGCGCAGGCTCGCCAGATCGCTGTCCCAGCTCGTGCCCCATATCTCGCGGGTGATGAAGGTGTGGGTGAGCACCTTGTCGACGTTTTTCGCCAGAAGGACGAGCAATTTGTACTCGGTTGGGGTGAGCGAGAGCTCGCGCCCGTCTTTCGTCGCGTATCCTGCGGCGTAGTCGATATGCAGCGGACCGTTGTCGAACGTGCTCGCTTCTGTCGACTCGCTCGACGCCATCGAGGAGCGCCTCAAATTCGCACGGACGCGCGCGAGCAACTCATCCACAGAAAAGGGCTTGGTGAGGTAGTCGTCTGCCCCTGCGTCAAGTGCTGCAATCTTGTCGGAATCTTCGGTGCGCGCCGAAATGACGATAATGGGGACTGCCGACCAGCTTCGGATTTTCGTGATGACCTCGATGCCGTCAATGTCGGGAAGGCCGAGGTCGAGCATGATGAGGCTGGGACCGTGCGACACCGCATCCATGATGGCGGCCTGGCCGTTGCAAACCTTGCTCACGACATAGCCGTGGAGGTCAAGCGCGGTCGAAACGAGGTTTTGAACGGTCAGGTCATCTTCGACCAGAAGGATGCGTGGCTTAGCGGCATTATTCATGAATCTCGATCTCCTCGGCGGGCAGGGTAAAACGGAAGACGGCCCCATGGGGGTGGTTGTCGCGAACTTCGATGACGCCGCCATGCGCCTCCACGATGGAGCGGCAGAGCGACAGTCCAAGGCCGATGCTTCGACGCGAATCCACGGGCCGCGTATTGCTTGAGGTGAAGAAGCGCTCAAAGATATGAGGCTTGTCGCAGTCTGCCACACCCGGTCCATCGTCTGCGACGTTCACCACGACGAACGCACCCTCGCGACGTGCGCTGATGGCGACAGTCGAGTCCTCGGGCGTGTATTTGAAGGCGTTCATGATGAGATTCGTAAGCACCTGCATGATGAGATGGACGTCGATGCGTACCAGCAGGATGTCGTCAGTGTGCTCGATGGTGACGGCACGTCCATGCGATGCTTGGGCGACATGGCTGAGGGCGGCCTCGATGACCTCGTCGATGAGCTCGGATGTTAAGTTGAGGCGAATGGTGCCGTCCTCGACGCGTGTGATGGCGAGGAGGTTCTCCACGGTATCGATAAGCCAGAGGGAATCGTCGTAGATGGCATCGGCGAGATCGCAGCGTTGTTCGAGGCTGAGCTTCTCGTCGCTCTTCCGAAGGATTGCCGCAGATCCGGATATAGCCGTGAGGGGTGTCCTCAAATCGTGGCCGATGGAGCGCAAAAGGTTGGCGCGCAGCTGCTCGTTTTTCGCCAAGACCGCAGCCTCTTCGCGCTCTTGCGCCGCCCGGTCGCTTTCGAGCGCCAAGGCGCATTCACCTACGATAGATAGGACGATCGAATGCTCGAAGGCTTCGATCTCGTGCCCCTCCAGGGCGATGCCGATGACACCGAATACCTTGTCGCCGGTGCGAACCGCGAGGTAGAGACAGTGCGCCTCAGGCAGGGTCCGCGTGCTTGCGCCCGCGCGCTTGTTGTTGGTGTAGGTCCAGGTTGCAACGGCGCGCTCGTAGTCGGTGAGCAGCGACGCGGATCGGTTTTCGGTGCCAGTGGACTCATAGAGCGCCTTGCCGAGCGTGCCATGTTCAGCGGCATAGAAGACCACGTCGAGTTTTAGCAGTTTGATGAGTTGGTTCATGGTGACGCGGGCGCACTCCTCCGCGCTATGGGCTTGCTGCAAGAGCTGGTTCGTTTCGAGGAGTACGCGCGTTTTGAATGCGTTCTCGGCGGAGGTACGGGCGTTGTCGGCGATGCGCGCAGTTAACTCGCCGGCGACCATAGCGGTAGCGAACATGATGCCGAACGTGACCAGATAGCTTCGGTCGTAGCTGGCGAGCGAAAACAGAGGCGTGACGAAGCAGAAGTTGTAAAGCACTACAGAGAGCACGCTCGATACGATCGTGCAGATACGCCCCGTCGTGGTGACGGCGGTCAGCAGGGCCGTGAGGATATAGAGGGATATGATGCTGGAATCGGCAAATCCCAGATGGCGGAAAGCCGTGCCGATCGCCGTGGCGACAAGAGAGAGGGCCAACGTGCGAAGCGCGTCTCGGCTGCTGGGCGGCTGCAGGGCGAGCACACGGCGGTGTCCTTTGGGCCGGGAGGGCGGAGTCGACTGGTCTGGAATGATGTAAATGTCGAGGTTCGGGGCGAATGTTATGAGCTGTTCTACGAGAGACTTACGGCCGAAGAGGGCCTGACGGACGCTGCTGCGCTCGCCCGTGCGCCCCATGACGATCTTCGAAATACCCGACAGGCGCGCGAACTCGGAGATCTGAAACGCGATGTCGTCGCCATAGACGGTTTCCATATGTGCTCCGAGCTGCTCGGCTAGGGCGATATTGGCTGCAAGCTTGGCGCGCTCATCATCGCTCATGGCTTGCGTGCGCGGGCTCTCTACGAACAGGGCGACGAGCTCGCTGCGAAACGCTTTCGCCATGCGTGCGGCGGCACGGACGATGCGGGGATTGGTCGGCGCCGGGGAGACACAGACTAAGATACGCTCCCTGGTGTAGTAGTCACGGTTTCCCAGCACGCGTGCGGCGTCTGTGAGGTGACCGGTGCGATCGGCGCAGCGGCGCAGCGCGATTTCTCGGAGTGCGGTGAGGTTCTCGACGGTAAAAAAATGCTGTTGCGCTCGGTCGGCTTGTGCGGGACGGTAGACGAGGCCGGCGCGAAGGCGCTCAAGTAGGTCTTCGGGCTCTATGTCGACGAGCTCGACCTGGTCGGCATCATCGAAGATACGGTCGGGGATTCGTTCGCTCACGACAACGCCGGTGATGGATGCAACCATGTCGTTTAGGCTCTCGATATGCTGAACGTTCACGGTCGTATAGACGTCGATGCCCGCATGTAGAAGTTCCTCGACGTCTTGATAGCGTTTGTCGTGGCGAGACCCCGGCGCATTCGTATGGGCGAGCTCGTCGACAAGGATGAGCTGAGGGGCGCGTTCGATAGCCGCATCTAGATCGAACTCGCTGAGCGCAATGCCGTTGTGCTCGATGAGTTTACAGGGCACGTTCTCAAGCCCTTGTGCAAGATGGGCAGTTGCCGGACGTTCGTGCGGCTCGATGTATCCCGCGACGACGTCGACACCTCGCCGTTTGGCGGCGTGGGCGGCTTGAAGCATCGCATAGGTTTTGCCTGTGCCAGCAGCGTAGCCAAAGAAAATCTTGAGATGTCCCCGGCTGGTTCGAGCGTCATCGGCGACCTCGTCTTTCTCAATTGCCTTGAGGATGAGGTCTGGATTGACGCGAGTGTCCGATGCGTCGCGCTGCATAGCGTAGCCTTTCTGAAGCGTTGTCCATGCGTGCATACGCGGTGAGGACGCCACTGTATGCTCGCGAGGTCGAGTATAGGCGCACTACAGCCGCAATAGTGCTTTCTACCTGCATCTTTACGGCATCTTAAGGACGTGAGCCCCGGCCCTCACGCCTCTTTAATCCCTAGAAGCGTTTACTGTCCCCAGGCGCTTGCGAGAGCAGGCGTCCGAGACATCGGACCGCGTGTGAAAGGGGCGGTAAATGGACATCCTCATTCCCATCATCGGAGTCGTCTGCATTGGACTCTTTATCTATTACATCTACATTCTGATGAGGAGTGATTCGTAAACTATGGAGGCTGCGATTCAGTACATCTTGTACTTTGCCGTGCTCGTCGTCCTGGCCGTTCCGCTCGGTCGGTTCATGGCCCATATCATGGTTGGTGAGCATACGTTCCTGTCGCCTGTGATTGCTCCCGTGGAGCGTGGCGTCTATCGTCTGCTTCGCATCGACGCGGCAGAGCAGATGGGGTGTAGGCGCTATCTGGCAAGCGTGCTGGTCTTTTCGGGGATCGGCCTCGTGGCTCTTGTGGCACTCCAGGTGCTTCAGTCCTTCTTGCCGGGCAATCCCCAGCACCTGCCGGGTGTGTCATGGGACCTGTCGTTCAATACGGCTGCTTCCTTCATAACCAACACCAACTGGCAATCCTATTCCGGTGAGACCACCCTGTCCTACTTTGTGCAGTTCATGGGTCTCACCGTGCAAAACTTCTTGTCCGCCGGCACCGGTATTGCGGTCATGTTCGCGCTCATCCGCGGTTTCCGTCAGGTCAAGCAGCAGGGACTCGGCTCGTTTTGGGTCGACCTCACCCGCAGTGTCCTGTACGTGCTCATCCCGCTGAACCTCGTGTTTGGTATCTGCCTGGCTGCCGGTGGCGTCATCTCCAACTTCCAGCCCGCTCAGAAGGCTGAGCTCGTAGAGCCCGTCGCTGTCCAGCCTAATGCAGACGGCGGCTGGAGCGTCATCGACGGCGCCCAGATCGAGGGCGACACGGTCAAGGTCGACGGCAAGGTTGTCGAGGGCGCGCGCGTGATCACCGAGCAGTTCCTGCCTCAGGGTCCTGCGGCCAGCCAGGTTGCCATCAAACAGTCCGGCACCAACGGCGGCGGCTTCTTTGGCGCGAACTCTGCGCATCCGTATGAGAACCCCAATGCCTTCACCAACATCATCGAGATGACCAGCTTGCTGCTGATTCCGGTCGCCTGCTGCTTCACCTTCGGCATCGGTGTCAAGAATGCCGGGCAGGGCAAGGCCATCTTCGCGGCGATGCTTATCCTGCTTGTGGTCTTTACCGGCATCATCGCCGTTAACGAGCATATGGGTACGCCGCAGCTGGCAGATGGCGGCGCGGTCAACATCGAGATGACCGATGGCCAGGCGGGCGGCAACATGGAGGGCAAAGAGAGCCGCTTTGGCATCGCCTCCTCTTCCACCTGGTCCGCTTTCACGACGGCTGCTTCCAACGGCTCGGTCAACTCCATGCACGACTCCTACACCCCGCTCGGCGGGTTTGTCCAGATGCTCCAGATAGCGCTGGGCGAGGTAGTGTTCGGCGGCGTTGGCTGCGGCCTGTACGGCATGATCGGCTTCGCCATCCTCACGGTGTTTATCGCCGGCCTCATGGTCGGCCGCACGCCCGAGTTCCTAGGCAAGAAGATCGAGCCGACCGAGATGCGCTGGGCGGTGGTTCTGTGTCTCGCCACCCCGTTTGCCATTCTGGTGAGCTCCGCTATCGCCTGCATGGTGCCCGGTCTTGTCGATCAACTCAACAACGGTGGGGCGCATGGCTTCTCCGAGGTCCTGTACACCCTTACTTCGGCTGGCGGCAACAACGGCTCCTCATTCGCCGGTATGAACTGCAACATCCCGTGGATCAACGTGCTGCTGGGTATCGAGATGCTGTTCGCGCGGTTCCTACCGATTGTAGGCACGCTCGCCATCGCGGGCTCGCTGGCCGGGAAGGGCAAGGTCGCCGAGAGCGCCGGCACGCTTTCCACCACCAATGCCATGTTCGTGTTCCTGCTGGTATTCGTCGTTCTGCTGATTGGCGCCCTGAGCTTCTTCCCGGCGTTGGCGCTTGGTCCCGTTGCCGAATTCTTCCAGATGGTTGCGTAAAGGAGTCGCAGATTTATGGCTATGCAAAAAGACATGATGAGCCGCGCGGTGCGCGATTCATTTGCCAAGCTTGACCCCCGTGTCCAGGTCCAAAACCCGGTCATGTTCCTGGTGTGGCTGTCGGCCGCCATGACCTCCATTCTGGCCATCGCCTCTATTTTTGGGGTACAGGACGCCGACGTCCCCACGTACTATGTGATCGCCATTGCCGTCATTCTCTGGCTGACCGACCTCTTTTCAAATTTTGCCGAGGCACTTGCCGAGGGCCGCGGTAAGGCGCAGGCAGACTCCCTGCGCGCGGCGAAAAAGGACGTCGAGGCCCATCGCATCGAGTCCGTTGAGGATAAGGACCGCTTCACGGTCGTTCCCGGTACCGAGCTCTCACGCGGGGATCTGGTGGTCGTGCGCGCCGGCGAGCAGATTCCGGGAGACGGCGATGTCATCGAGGGTGCCGCCTCGGTTGATGAGTCGGCCATCACCGGCGAGTCTGCACCTGTGGTTCGCGCTGTCTCTTATACACATCTCCGAGCCCACGAGAC
>USOF01000037.1 GCA_900556285.1 uncultured Collinsella sp.
CGAGGACGACGATATCCTGGGTTCCGACGAAGACGACCGCGCATCCAAGCACAAGAAGACGATGATTGCCGCCTTCGTGGTTGCAGTCGTGATTGCTGCTGTGGTCGGCTTCTTTATCGGCAACGGTGGTTTTGGCGGTAAGGGCGTCGGCTCGGCGACCCTCACCGAGGACCAGCTCGATTCGACCGTGGCAAGCTACAGCTACAACGGCAAGAAGAGCGACATCACCGCGCGCGAGGCCATTGAGAGCCAGTACAGCCTCGACACCGTCAAGGATGGCGATGGCAACTACACCGCTCCCTCTGCCGACGTCATCCTGTCCTACGTGCGCAACAAGATCCTGCTCGACGCTGCCGAGGACGAGGGCATCACCGTCTCTTCTAAGGAGATGAAGAAGTACGCCGAGGATTCCATCGGCACTTCGGACTACAAGACCATGGCCACGCAGTATGGCGTGTCCAAGGACCAGGCCAAGCAGATCGTCCGTCAGTCCGCGACGCTGCAGAAGCTCTACAAGAAGAAGGTGGGCGATAGCTCCGCAAGCATGCCGACCGCCCCGACCGAGCCTGCTGACGGCAACGAGGAGACCGCGAGCAAGGACTACGCCGATTACATCATCAAACTTGCCGGCGACGAGTGGGATAGCGAAAAGGGCACCTGGAAGGACGCCGATAGCACCTACGCTAAGGCCTTCGCTGACGATGCCTTTACGGCTGATAGCGCTACCTACAAGCAGGCCATGACCGCCTATTACACCGCCTACCAGCAGTACTCTTCGCAGGCTTCGAGCGCCAGCTCCAAGTGGACCGAGTATGCTAACGGCCTCTACGCCAAAGCCAACATCAGCATCTACGGCCTGTTTGCGTAAGGTTTGCCTGCACTACTGTGCGCTAGCCGATCTGCCTGATTTAGCCCGCTAGAACGGACAACGTTCTAGCGGGCTTTTTGCTGCCGAAACCACTGGAGTAGGCCTCGCGCCCGCGCAAGCGCTCCATTGTGTTTCCCTAATTCATCTGGGAAAACGACTGCAAACGATTGCAAGTAACCGGTGAACGGTCGAAAACTACCGTTCACCGATAATCTCAAAACTGGTTCTAACTGGTATTAAGTCAAAAAGACCAATTCACATATCTTCACAATGACCTGCAATTTTTCTACACGCTATTTTTAGCCGCCCTGCGTTGTTTAGACACAGGAAAAGATCCGATCTTTTGCCAAAGCATTTCGGAACGGTTTCAAAACCGCAGGTAGAAGTGTTAACGACCGGTAAACGGTCGATTTATCACCGTGAGCGGTGCAAAAACGTTTTACCGTATGAATCAACGAAAGCGACCTCTTCTGGGGTGATATAGTGACAACAACACGTCACGTGGTTACTACCAGTTTAGAAACCACTGGTCTTCAAAGTACGCTTTCTAAGAAGCTTTAAGGGCGAGCGCCCGCTGGCTTCCGAAAATCATCGGACTCAGATCGTACACACCTTCGGAAGGGAAATTTGAATGGTTGGCTTTATTCTTACCGGTCATGGACAGTTCGCACCCGGCCTCGCAAGCGCTATCGCTATGGTTGCTGGCGACCAGCCCGCTTTTACCGTCGTTCCTTTTGAGGGCGACCAGGCTGCTTCCTACGGTGAGGATCTCCGCGCCGCTATTACCGCCATGCGCGAGGAGTGCGATGGCGTGCTCGTCTTTACCGACCTGCTTGGTGGCACCCCGTTCAACCAGGCGATGATGATTGCCCAGGATGTCGACAACGTCGAGGTTCTGACCGGCACCAACCTTCCCATGGTTATTGAGCTTCTGTTCCTCCGCGGCAACGCCACGCTCGCCGAGCTTGGCGAGCAGGCCGTGACCGTTGGCCAGACGGGCATCACCGCCCAGACGGTCGCATCCGTTGCCGGCTCCGACGAAGAGGATATCTTCGGCGACGAGGACGGCATCTAATGGCCGATTTCGGAGCCAACGTCCTGAGCTCCTCGGTCGCCCTTTTAGGCCTGCTTGTCATCATGGGCTTGATTTACACCATCTGGTCGCAAATCAACATGAAGAAGAAGCAGAAGTACTTCAAGGAGCTGCACACCGAGCTCAAGCCGGGTCAAGAGGTTCTTTTCGCCGGCGGTATCTACGGAACCGTCAAAGGCATCGAAGGCGAGAAGGTCCAGATCAAAGTCCGATCCGGAGCCGTCGTAGATGTTTCGCGTTACGCGATTCAGGAGATCAAGTAACTGTCGTCAGCAAATAACGAAAGGAAGCTGATCAACATGGCAGAACCCAACATTCTTCTTACCCGCATCGATAACCGACTGGTTCATGGTCAGGTTGCCACCCAGTGGAACTCCACCCTGGGCTCCAACCTCATCCTCGTCGCCAACGACGACGTGGCGTCCAACACCATGCGCCAGAACCTCATGAAGATGGCCGCTCCCGCCGGCGTCGCTACGCGTTTCTTCTCTCTGCAGAAGACCATCGACGTCATTGGCAAGGCGAGCCCGCGCCAGAAGATCTTCATCGTGGCCGAAACACCGGAAGACGTGCTTACGCTCGTCAAGGGCGGTGTGCCTATAAAGAAGGTAAACATCGGCAACATGCACATGTCGGAAGGAAAGCGCCAAGTCGCCACCTCCGTCGCAGTTAACGACGAGGATGTCGCTGCGTTTAAAGAGCTGCAGGAATTGGGGGTGGAGTTGGAGATCAGGCGCGTTCCGAGCACGCCTGTTGAGGACACGAGCAAGCTCTTCTCGTAATCCTCGTGATCCACGTTGTCAGGAGTGAAACCCTGACGTTCTGTACGTGAAATCCAAAGTGCGTACATACATTTTGAAAGGAGGAGCAAGATGGAATACTCGATCATCCAGATCGCTCTGGTCTTCGTCGTCACGTTCATCGCGGCAATCGACCAGTTTGACTTCCTCGAGTCTCTCTATCAGCCCATCGTCACCGGCGCCGTCATCGGTCTTATCCTTGGCGACCTCAACACCGGTCTTCTCGTGGGTGGTACCTATCAGCTCATGACGATCGGCAACATGCCGATCGGAGGCGCTCAGCCGCCTAACGCCGTCATCGGCGGCATCATGGCAGCCATTCTCGCTATCGCCACGGGCCTCGAGCCCAACGCGGCAGTCGGCCTCGCCATTCCGTTCGCTCTGCTTGGCCAGCTTGGCGTTACCCTGGTCTTCACGCTTATGTCCCCGCTTATGTCCACGGCCGATAACATGGCTCACAACGCGGACACCAAGGGCATCGAGCGCCTGAACTACTTCGCCATGGCTCTGCTCGGCCTGATCTTCGCTGTCGTCGTCACCCTGTTCTTCATCGCTGGCGCTACCATCGGTCAGACCATCGCTTCTGCCATCCCGACTTGGCTGCAGACCGGTCTCTCCGCTGCAGGCGGCATGATGCGCTTCGTCGGCTTCGCCGTCCTGCTCAAGGTTATGATGAACCGCGATATGTGGGGCTTCTTCCTCATGGGCTTTGGCCTCGCGCTCATCACTGTTGCCAACGATTCGCTGGCAACCCCTGCTCTGCTCATCCTCGCTCTCATCGGCTTCGGCATCGCTTTCTGGGACTTCCAGCAGCAGACCGAGCTGAAGGGTGCAGCTGTTTCTGACGGAGGTGACTTCGAAGATGGCATCTAATGAGTATGTGATCCCGGAGCACTACGAGGATCTCACTCCTGCTCCGCAGCTCGACCAGAAGACCCTCAACAAGATGGCTTGGCGCTCCTGCTTCCTGCAGGCATCGTTCAACTACGAGCGCATGCAGGCCGCTGGCTGGCTTTACTCCATCATCCCCGGTCTGGAGAAGATCCACACCAACAAGAACGACCTCGCGGCTTCCATGAGCCACAACCTGGAGTTCTTCAACACCCACCCGTTCCTCGTCACCTTTGTTATGGGCATCGTGCTTTCGCTCGAGCAGAACAAGGTTGACATCCCCACGATCCGCGCCGTCCGCGTCGCCGCAATGGGCCCGCTCGGTGGTATCGGTGACGCCCTGTTCTGGCTGACGCTCGTGCCTATCACGGCCGGCATCACCTCCAACATGGCCATCAACGGCAACGCCGCTGCACCGATCATCTTCCTGGTGATCTTCAACGTCGTCCAGTTCGCTCTGCGCTTCTGGCTCATGAACTGGTCCTACAAGCTTGGCACCAGCGCTATTGACGCTCTGACCGCCAACATGCAGGCCTTCACGCGTGCCGCTTCCATCATGGGCGTCTTCGTCGTCGGTTGCCTGGTCGTCACCATGGGTGGCACCCAGATCAACCTCCAGATCCCCAACGGCACCACCCGTGGCCTCTCCGCTACTACCGTGATCGTCTCCGAGAAGGAGGCCGAGAACTTCACCGGTATGGAGGGTATCGATACCGAGACCGCTGAGGCCGGTACCATCGCCATGACCGATGAGGACGGCAACGCCCTCACCGCCACCGATGCCGACGGCAACGCTGTCGAGTGCGGCGTCACCGATCTGGGCAACGGCATGGAGTCCGTTACCTACGGCACCGTTACCGAGGATCCGGTCAACTTCTCTGTTGCCGACACCCTCAACACCATCGTCCCGAAGCTCGTCCCGCTTATGCTTACGCTGCTGCTTTACTACATGTTCGCTAAGCACAGCTGGACCCCGACCAAGGGCATTCTCCTGCTCTTCGTCCTTGGCATCCTGGGCGCTGGCCCGCTTGGTCTCTGGCCGAGCATCTGGTAAGGCTCTAGCTTGAGGGGTGTGTCCCTACGCGGCTCACACCCCGACCCCTTAAGCCATGTGTATGTTAAAAGCCGCGTGCTCGAAAGAGCGCGCGGCTTTTGTTTTCTTGTTGATTCGGGTGTGGCAGACAGATAATGCTAAACACCCTAGGTAGTTAGCCGAATTCGAGCAAAAGGGAGGATAGGATGGCGATCGGAGCGCGTAAGCAACCGCTGTACGATCAGCTGGTCGATATTCTGACCGAAAAGATTGACCATGAATATCGCGCCGGTGACATGATTCCTTCCGAGCGCGAACTTTCGGAGCGCTATGGTCTCTCGCGCACTACGGTACGCCTGGCTCTGCAGGAACTGGAGCGTTTAGGACTGGTGGTTCGGCAGCACGGTCGCGGTACCTTTGTGACCGACCGTTCGGCAAAAGCAACCAATCTTATGCAGTCCTACAGCTTTACCGAGCAGATGCGCGCGATGGGTCGAGAACCCGAGACCACGATTCTCGAGTTTTGCGAGATGGAGGCCGATAAGAATCTGGCCGAGCATATGGGATTGCGCATCGGTGATCGCATTTTTAAGCTCAAGCGCCTTCGTTCTGCCGACAACATGCCCATGATGGTCGAACGCAGCTATCTACCGGTTCGTCAATTTCTGTCCCTAAAGCGACCGCTGCTGGAGCGTAAGCCGCTTTACGATGTGATTGAGCAGGACTTTCAGCAAAAGATTCGCGTGGCCGAAGAGGAGTTCTATGCGAGCATAGCCCGTCCCACCGATGCCCACCTTTTGGGAATTGTCGAGGGCTCGCCTGTGCTCGATTTGGTCAGGACTACGTATAACGAGTCAAACGAGGTAGTGGAGTACACACTCTCGGTTGCTCGTGCCGATCAGTTTAAATACAAGGTTTACCACCAGCGCAGTAACTAGTGCTCGCATCGTTTCCATATGGTGATTCTTTGCATTTAACTGGTTACTACCAGATAACCAACCGAAGTGTATAATTGCACGTCAGAGGATTACTTCTAGAGAGAGGTATTAGAAATGTTCGAGAAGAGTGTCGAGGAGCTCACCGAGCTCGGCGCCCAGATCACCACGGCCGAGATTGCTCAGCAGCCCGAGCTTTGGCGTGATACGCTCAACATCTATCGCGAGAACAAGGAGGCCATCGAGGCCTTCCTGGCCGAGGCTCGCGCTATGGGCGAGGGTCGTCTGTCCGTTGTCTTCACCGGTGCCGGTACGTCCGACTACGTTGGCGATACCTGCGCCCCGTACCTGCGTCACGCTGGCAACACTGATCTCTACGACTTTAAGCCCATCGCCACGACCGACATCGTGAGCGCCCCGCGCGACTTCCTGCGCGCCGAGGATCCCACGCTCGTGGTTTCCTTTGCCCGCTCTGGCAACAGCCCCGAGAGCCTTGCCGCCGTTGCCGTTGCCAAGGAGCTCGTCCACAACGTCAAGTTCCTCAACATCACCTGCGCTCCCGAGGGCAAGCTCGCCGTCGAGTCCGCCGATGATCCCAATGCGCTGACGCTGCTCATCCCGCGCGCCAACGACAAGGGCTTCGCCATGACCGGTTCCTACACCTGCATGACCCTGCTCTCCACCCTTATTTTCGACACTGCCTCTGACGAGCAGAAGGCCGAGTGGGTCGAGACGATTGCCAAGATGGGCGAGGAGGTCATCTCCCGTGAGCCTGAGATCGCCGATTACCTGGCTGGCGACTTCAACCGCGTGACCTACTTGGGTTCTGGCTCCTTCGGTGGCCTTGCCCAGGAGAGCCAGCTCAAGATCCTCGAGCTCGCTCACGGTCTGGTTGCTACTTCCTACGACACCTCCATGGGCTATCGTCACGGACCTAAGTCCTTCGTCGACGATAAGACGCTCGTCTTCGTGTTCGTCAACAACGACGCCTACACCCGTCAGTACGACATCGACATCCTCAACGAGATCGGTGGCGACAAGATTGCTCAGCACACCGTTGCCGTTCAGCAGGATGGCGCTACCGTCTACGAGGGCGAGTCCTTCACCTTTAAGGGCTACGAGGCGCTTCCCGAGGGCTACCTTGCCCTGCCGTTCGTGATGTTTGCCCAGGCTATCAGCCTGCTCAACTCCGTGCGCGTGGGCAACACGCCCGATACGCCGAGCCCCACCGGCACGGTCAACCGCGTGGTCAAGGGTGTGACGATTCACCCCTTCACCGCTTAATCGCGTCCCCCTGTAAGGGCGCCCGTCCGCTCATAACGGCGGGCGGGCGCTTTTTGTTTTTACATGGACCGGGTATAAGCATTACCACAGTCAACTGCTTTAGAAGCAAGGAGTGCATATGAGCACGTACGCAATTAAGGCTGACAAGTTCTTCTTGCCGGCAGGCCCGCAACTGGGCGGCTATCTTATGGTCGAGGATGGCGTTTTTGGCGCCTGGCAGGCCGACGAGCCCTCTTGCGAGATTAAGGACTACACGGGATCGTGGATCGCACCGGGTATGGTCGATACTCACATCCATGGCTTCTATAACCACTCGACTACCGATAACGATCCCGAGGGCATTGATATCAGCTCGACCGAGCTCGCCCGTCGCGGTACCACCAGCTGGCTGCCCACGACGTTCACCGATGGCGTCGAGCAGATCAAGGATGCCTGCGCCGCCATCGCCCAGGCGGACGAGGGTCGCGGCCCCGACTTCTGCGGTGCTCGCATTCAGGGCATCTACCTGGAGGGCCCCTTCTTTACCATGAAGCACGTGGGCGCGCAGAACCCCGCTTATCTTATCGATCCCTCCGAGGAGGTCTTCGATCAGTGGCAGGAGGCTGCGGGCGGTCGCATCGTTAAGAGCGCCATGGCGGCCGAGCGCGACGGTGCCGCTGCTTATGCGGCTGCTCTGAACGCCAAGGGTGTGGTGACCAGCATCGGTCACTCCGACGCCACCTACGATGAGTGCATCGCCGCCATCAACGCCGGTGCCAGCTGCTTTACGCATACCTATAACGGCCAGCGCGGGCTGCATCACCGTGAGCCCGGTGTCGTGGGCGCTGCCATGTCCACGCCCGAGACCTACGCCGAGATCATCTGTGACGGTAAGCACGTAAACCCTGCCGCCATCAAGGCGCTGCTGCAGGCAAAGGGCTGGCAGCACACGGTGCTCATCACCGACTGCCTGGGTTGCGGCGGCATGCCCGAGGGCAGCTACACCAGTGGTGGCATGGACGTCATCATGAAGGACAACCTGTGCTGGCTCGCCGACGGCAAGAGCATTGCCGGCTCGGTGCTCACGCTTGCCCAGGGCGTCAAGAACATCGTCGACTGGGGCATCGCCAGCGCCGATATCGCCATTCGCATGGCAACTGAGGTGCCGGCGCGCTCTGCACACATCGAGGATAAGTGCGGCAGCATCATGCCGGGTCGCGACGCCGACTTTGTCGTGTTCGACCATGAGCTCACCCTCGTCGAGACGTATGTTGGCGGCCAGAGCGTCGGCAACGCCTTTACCGAGTAACGATAGAAAAAGACGGCGGGCCCGAATCTGCTCGGACCCGCCGTATGGGTTAAACGCTCAAAAGCACCTTTACAGTTACAGCTTGTTAGCGATCTTCTTTGCCGTGCGCTTGACGCCGGCCACCAGACCTCCTGCAGGATGCTCCTTCTCGTAGGCTAGACGCTTCTCGCGCTTGGCATACTCTTCGACGATGATGTCGCCGTACTCGTCTTCGAT
>USOF01000038.1 GCA_900556285.1 uncultured Collinsella sp.
CGAGATGCTCAGGAGTCTCGTGGGCTCGGAGATGTGTATAAGAGACAGCTGCATCTTTTTGCTGGAATCTGCCATATTGTCTCCCATGTTCCAATTCGAGAATAGCCGCCTGGCGCTAACCGGGCGGCTATTCTACATGTTACGAGCGATGTTGCGGTGTCAACGTTAACGTACGATGGTGGTGTCGGAAGCTAACGGAGCCTTTCCCAGCACCAGGATGTTCTCGGGCGTGCCGCGAAGCTCGGTGTTGGTGGGAACCACGTTGTTCTTGTCCAGGATGGCGTTCTCAACGCGGGCGCCGCTCTTGATGATGCAGCTCTGGTTGATGATCGAGTTGGTCACCGAAGCGCCTTCCTCGACCACAACGCCGCGCGACAGGATCGAGTTGCGCACGGTGCCCTTGATGATGCAGCCGGCCGAGATGATCGAGTTGCATGCGTGGCTGCCGGTCGCATAGCGCGAAGGTGGCACGTCGTGGGCCTTGGTCAGGATCGGGCGCTCGGGATCGAAGAGCTGGTCGGCCACGGTCTGGTCGAGCAGGTCCATGCTGCGACGATACAGCGACTTCTCGCTAAACACGCCCACGACCTCGCCCTTGTATTCGTAGCTGCACACGTCGATGTTGCCAAAGTCGCCCTGGAGTGCCTCGAGCAGGTCAAGATAGTCGGCGGCCTGGTAGTGGTCGATGATCTCGAGCAGCGTCTCGCGGTTGACGATGCAGCAGTCCATAGAGGCGTTGTCGCCGTACACGACGCCGGCGCTCACACCCGTCAGGCGGCCGTTCTCGTTAATCTCGAGTTTGGTCTCGTCGTCGACGTTGCGCGTGGCCTTGCAGTACACCACGGTCATCTGGGCACCGGAGTTCTCGTGCGCGTCGATGATGGTGTTGAGGTCCATGTTAAAGATGATGTTGGTGCCCATCATCACGACGTAGGGCTTGTCCGAGCGCTGGAACAGCGTCTTGTTGGAGATGATATCGCGCAGCAGGAAGCGCATGCCGCCCTTGGTGGTGCCATACGCGTTGCCGGGCACCATGAACAGACCGCCCTTCTTGCGGTCCAGGCCCCAGTCCTTGCCCGAGCCCACGTGGTCAATCAGCGAGCGGTAGTTGCCCGGCATGACGACGCCAACGGTCTTAATGCCGGCATTCATCATGTTGGACAGCGGGAAGTCGATCAGGCGGTAGCGGCCCAAAAACGGAACGGACGCGATAGGGCGGTCCTTGAGCAGCACGCTGCCGTAGGTCGAAGAGTAGTTAGCGGTGATATAACCGATGGCCTTGCGATTGATCATCGGATCATTCCCCCTTTCCGATAACGACGTCATTTCCAACGACGGCCGTATCCTTGGTGGTATCGACAGAGCCGAGCTTCACGCCCTCTTCGACCGTGGAGTTCTCGCCCAAAATAGCGCGGCAGATGTGCGCGCCGCTCTTAACGTGCGCACCCGGCAGCAGCACGGAGTCCTCGACCACGGCGCGCTCCTCGATGATGACATCGGTCGAAATGATCGAGTGACGAGCGGTGCCGTAGATCTTGCAGCCGTTGGAGACCAGGCAGTCGTCCAGGCGGCCGTCCGGGCCAATGTAGTGCGGCGGACGCGTGGTGATGTTGGACATGATGGGGAAGTGCTTGTCGAACAGATCGAACTCGGGGTTGTTGCCCAGCAGGTCCATCGAGGTCTCGTGGAAGCTGGCGATGGTGCCGACGTCCTTCCAAAAGCCGTGGAACTCGTAGCTGTACAGGCGCTTGCCCTCGCCGAGCAGCTTGGGGATGATGTCCTTGCCAAAGTCGTGGCTCGAGCGCTGGTCCAGAGCGTCCTCTTCGAGCGCCTCGATCAGCACGTCGGCCGAGAAGATGTAGATGCCCATGGACGCGAGGTTCGAATCGGGCTTATCGGGCTTCTCGGTGAACTTGGTGATGCGGCCGTCCTCGGGGTCGGTGGTCAGGATGCCAAAGCGGCTGGCCTCCTCCCACGGCACGGGCATAACGCTCACCGTGAGGTCGGCGTTATTCTCAATGTGCGTCTTGAGCATCTTGCGGTAGTCCATGCGATACAGGTGATCGCCCGAAAGTATCAGGACGTACTTGGGGTCGTTGGCCTTGATGTAGTCCAGGTTCTGCGTAATGGCGTCGGCCGTGCCCGCATACCAGGCGCCACCGGTCTGCGTCTCGTACGGCGGCAGAATCGACACGCCGCCGTCGCGGCTGTCCAGATCCCACGCCTCGCCGGAGCCCACGTAGGCATGCAGCAGGTAGGGGCGATACTGCGTCAGAACGCCCACCGTGTCGATGCCCGAGTTGGAGCAGTTGGAGAGCGAAAAGTCGATAATGCGGAACTTGCCACCAAAGCTAACCGCCGGCTTAGCGATCTTTTGGGTGAGTGCCCCCAATCGGCTGCCCTGTCCTCCTGCGAGGAGCATCGCGATGCACTCTTTCTTACTCATCGATTTCTCCTTCTGTCATCGATGTTCCTAAACCCATTAGCGACGGGCGCGGCGCAACGTCACGCCCGTCGAGTAATGCCGTGCTGGCATAGGGGAGCTCGCGCGCCTTTAAGCGTGCCAGATCTCGTCGCGGTACTCGCGAATGGTGCGGTCGCTCGAGAACCAGCCGCTCGAGGCGGTGTTGAGCAGCGCCTTGCGGTTCCAGGTCTCCTGGTCGCCATAGCTGCCGGTGAGCTTCTCCCACGCATCCACGTAGCTGCGGAAGTCTGCCATGACCAGGTCGGGGTCGTTGTTGTTCATGAGCTCGTTGTAGATGCTCTCAAAGTTGCCCGAAAGGCCGGCAAACGTGTTGTCCTTGAGCTCGTCCATCACGCGGCCCAGGCGCTCGCGATCGTTGTTGAGCGTATCCCAAGCAAAGTAGCTGTTCGACGCCCAGAGCTGCTCGACCTCGGGGGCGGTTAGGCCAAAGATGGCCTCGTTCTCGCGACCGGCCAGGTCGGCGATCTCGATGTTGGCGCCGTCGAGGGTACCCAGCGTAATGGCGCCGTTCATCATGAGCTTCATGTTGGACGTGCCCGAAGCCTCCTTGCCGGCCGTGGAGATCTGTTCCGAGATCTCGGCGGCGGGGTAGATGAGCTGGGCGTTGCTCACGCGGAAGTTGGGGATAAAGCAGACCTTCATGACCTCGTTGACGCGCGGGTCGTTGTTGATGACGTCGGCCACGGAGTTAATGAGGCGGATAGTCTCCTTGGCAAAGGTGTAGCTCGAGGCAGCCTTGCCGCTAAAGATGAAGGTCGTCGGCGTCACGTGGAAGTTGGGATTCGCGATGCGACGGTTGTAGATGTCCATCACCTTCATGATGTTCATGAGCTGGCGCTTGTAGGCATGGAAGCGCTTTACCTGGACATCGAAGACGGTGTTGGGATCGATGACCAGACCGGTCTCGGCCTTGACGTAGGCGGCCAGGCGCTCCTTGTTGGCGCGTTTGGAGGCGCCCACGGCCTTCAGGAACTCGGTGTCGTTCTGGAACTCCTTGAGTTTCTCCAGCTCAAAGGCGTCCTTGAGCCAGCCGTCGCCAATGGCCTCGGTGACGAGCTTGGCGTAGGTGGGGTTGGCCTCGGCAAAGAAGCGACGGTGCGAGATGCCGTTGGTCTTGTTGTTGAACTTCTCGGGCGTCAGGGCATAGAAGTCCTTGAGCACAGTGTTCTTGATGATGTCGGAGTGGATCTTGGCCACGCCGTTGACGCTGTGGCTGCAGATCACAGACAGGTTGGCCATGCGAATCTCGCCGTCCCACAGGATAGCGGTCTGGAGCAGGCGCTCCTGCCAGCCCTCCTGCGTGGTGTCGAACGACTCGTGCCAACGACGGCTGATCTCGTCGATGATCTGGTACACGCGGGGGAGGAGCTTGGAGAACGTGCCGATGGGCCACTTCTCCAGAGCCTCGGGCAGGATGGTGTGGTTGGTGTAGCTCACGACCTGCGTCACGATGTTCCAGGCGTCGTCCCACTCGAGCTTCTTCTCGTCGATCAGGATACGCATGAGCTCGGGGCCGCACATGGCGGGGTGGGTATCGTTGGTATGGATGGCCACAAACTGCGGCAGCAGCTCCCAGTTCTCGCCGTGCTCCTTCTCAAAGGTGTCGAGCAGGCTGTAGATGCCGGCCGAAACAAACAGGAACTCCTGCTTCAGGCGCAGCAGACGGCCGTGCTCGCCGGCGTCGTTGGGGTAGAGGATGGCGCTGATGGCCTCGGCCTCGGCGCGCTCGGCGTCGGCCAGGGCGTAGTCGCCGCGGTTGAAGGCCTCCAGGTCAAAGTGCTCCTCGACCGGCTCTGCGGCCCAGACGCGCAGCTTGTTGACGGTCTCGCCGGCATAGCCCACAACGGGGATGTCGTAGGGGACAGCCAGGATGTCCTGCGTGTCCACCGTGCGGTAGAACGTGCGGCCGTTCTCCTCAAAGCCCTCGACGTGACCACCAAACTTAATGGTCACGGCTTTGTCCTGACGACGGACCTCCCAGGGATAGCCGTGGGTGAGCCACTCGTCGGTGGCCTCGACCTGGCTGCCGTTGACGATCTCCTGCTTAAACAGGCCGTAGCGGTAGCGCATGCCGTTGCCGTAGCCGGCAATGCCCTCGGCTGCCATGGAATCCAGGAAGCATGCGGCCAGACGGCCCAGGCCACCGTTGCCCAGCGCCGGATCGGGCTCCTGGTTCTCGATGACGGATAGGTCGAAGCCCATGTCATCGAGCGCCTCGGCGACCATGTCGCGCACGCCAAAGTTGAGCAGGTAGTTGTCGAGCAGGCGGCCGATCAAAAACTCGATCGAGAAGTAGTACACGCGCTTTTTGCCCTCGGACGCTGCACGGGCGTCGCTGGTGGTGGCAACGGTGCGCGCCTTCTCGGCCACGAGCTTGGCCAGGGCGTTAAAGCGGTCGAGGTCGCTGGCGGCCTCGACGCTCTTGCCGCTGATGCTCATGACGGCATCGCGATAGAGCTCGGTAAACTCCTGCTTGTTGTCGAAGATCTTATTCATACGTTCCTTTCCCCCGGGGATGTTTCTCCCGGAACGGTTATGACCTACATCCTACGCCCCCCGCGGGGCGGGTAATTGCAGCTGTAACGGTTTTGTTACGCATCCTTGGCAGACGACTTAGCAGAAGCAGACTTGGCCCTGGTAGCGGCCTTTTTGGTAGTCGGCTTCTTGGCCGCGGTAGCCTTAGCAGCGGGCTTTGCGGCGGTCTTGGCCTTGGCCTTGGTCGTCGTGGCCTTTGTCTTGGCCGGAGCCTTCTTAGCAGCCGCGGGTTTGGGCTTCACCGAGGACGCACGCTTGCGCGTCGCCTTCTTGGGCTCCTCGACCACCGGCGGCTTATAGCTGCTGGGGCCGCGGCGTTTAAGCACAACGCCTGCCAGGCCCGGCACCTTAATCTCGATGGAGTCCATCTGCCCGTTCCAGGGATAGGGCTCGCTTGAGCAGGTGTAGGGCTCCTCACCGGCATAGCCGCTGCCACCGAACTCGGGACGGTCGGAGTCAAAGATGACCTCCCAGTCGCCCTCGCGCGGCACGCCCACGCGGAAGCTCTCGTAGCTCGCCGGATCAAAGTTGATCAGGATCACCAGGTCGTCATCGATGTCCTCGCCCTGGCGCACAAAGCTCACGATGGACTGCTTTGAGTTATCCGCGTCGATCCAGGTAAAGCCGTCGTCGGTGTAGCCGCGCTCGTACAGGGCGGGCTCGGCGGTGTACAGGTGATTGAGCGCCTTGATAAACGCCTGATGATGACGGTGAGTCTCGTATTCCTCGGTCAAGAACCACTGGATGGACTCGTAGTAGCGCCATTCAATAAACTGGCCGATCTCGTTGCCCATAAAGTTGAGCTTGGCACCGGGGTGCGTCATCTGGTAGAAGGCCAGCGTGCGCAGGCCGGCAAACTGGCGCCACCAGTCGCCCGGCATGCGGCCGATGAGCGAGCACTTGCCGTGCACGACCTCGTCGTGGCTCAGCGGGCAGATAAAGTTCTCGGTAAAGGCGTACATGATGGAGAACGTGAGCAGGCCGTGGTTGCCGGGGCGCCACGGAAAATCGGTCTGCATGTAGTGCAGGGTGTCGTTCATCCAGCCCATGTCCCACTTGTAGTGGAAGCCCAGGCCGCCGTCCTGCGGCGGGTAGGTCACGAGCGGCCAAGCGGTGGATTCCTCGGCCATCATCATCACGTCGGGGAAGTGGGCCTCCACGGCGCAGTTGACCTGGCGGATAAACGCACTGGCGTCCAGGTCCTCCTCTGTCCCGTACTTGTTGAACTTCTTTTGCCCCGGATCGTCGATGCCAAAGTTGAGGTACAGCATACTGGACACGCCGTCCATGCGAATGCCGTCAACATGGAAGTTCTCGAGCCAGTACAGCACGTTGGAGACCAGGAAGGAGCGGATCTCGCCACGGGCGAAATCGAACTTATGCGTGCCCCAGTTGGGATGAATCTCGTGCTCAAACAGCATGTGGCCGTTAAAGGTGGCAAGGCCGTGGGAGTCGGCGCAAAAACCGCCGGGCACCCAGTCCATGATCACGCCGATGCCCGCCTCGTGGCACGCATCGATAAAGTGCATGAGCTGCTGCGGGTTGCCGTAGCGCGACGTGGCGGCATAGTAGCCGGTCGTCTGGTAGCCCCAGGAGCCGTCGAAGGGATGCTCCATAAGCGGCATGACCTCGATATGCGTGTAGCCCATATCGCGCACGTAGTCCACGAGCTCCACCGACAGGTCGTCGTAGGTGTAAAACTCGCCGCGCTGCGCGGGGAAGGGATCCATGGGGCCGGGGTAGTTGCCGTACTCGTCCGGCTCGCCCTGCGGCTCATCGCCGTGGCGCTTCCACGATCCGATATGCACCTCGTAGATGTTAAGGGGCTGTGACATGTGGTTGTGGCCGGCACGGCGCTTGAGCCATGCGGCGTCGTTCCACTTGTAGCCATCGAGGGTCCACAGCACGCTGGCGGTACCCGGAGGGCACTCGGCCTTAAAGGCATACGGATCGGCCTTATAGAGCTTTTCGCCCTCGTTGGTCTCGATGAGATATTTATAGAGCTGGCCCTGCTCGGCACCAGGAATAAAGCCTTCCCAAATTGCGCTCGTATGCACGGGCACCAGAGGGTTGGCTTCCTCATCCCAGTCGTTAAATTCGCCAATGACATGCACGCTCTTTACATCGGGCGCCCAAACGCAAAAGCGCCAGCCGCGCGTACGGTTCTGCGTATCGGGGTGCGCGCCCATTTTTTCCCAGCTGCGCTCCCACGTGCCGATGCCAAACAGGTAGACATCGTCCTTGGTGAGCTCCGGTGCGTGCGGAGCCGGTTTACGGGTTGCGGGCTTTTTAGCCGTTGGCTTTAGCTTTGTATCGCTCACGTTTGATCCCATCATGACGCGGCAGCGTGTTGCCTTGGTGACTAGATGCGAAAGGTCCAGGGCTGCACGAATCGAAGGGACGGCGATAGTTCTATGATTCGTTCCACCTCGCGTGCTCGGTGGAACTTTCGGCAAAAACTACCATAACACCTGTGCGTTACTTTTATGGACGAAAGTGGTTTTGGGGCGGCGTTTAATCGGTAAGCGCCATGTTTAGACCACTGACAGAATTGCCGTGGTAAAACTCTTGACAGTTTTATCAATTTGGGTTTCAAAATTGTTTGGCTGACGTTTGGTAAAACGTTTTTAGCAGGATGTTTACCATTTGATATCGAAAGGTTCGTTTATGCCCCATTCCGCCACTCCCAAGGTTGCTTTTATTTTCGATTGCGATGGCACGCTGGTTAACAGCACCCCCGTTTGGGCTTATGCTCAGCCCGAGTTATTGCACCGTCACGGGATTGACGTGACCGTGGATGACTTTGCCCAATTTGAGCATCTGTCGCTGGAGGATGAGTGCCAGGCCTACCACGACACGTGGGGCATTGGCGCGAATGGCGAGGAGCTGTATCGCGAGCTGGGTGAGATTTTGATTGATGGGTATTCCAAGGTGCCGCCGCGCGAGGGTCTCCTGGCATTTTTGGAGCAGGCGAAGGCGGCGGGCATTGCCATGTGCGTGGCTACGTCCACGCCGGCCGAGCTGGTGCAGTCCGCGCTCGCTGGTGCCGGGCTCGACGCTTACATGGAGTTTGTTACCACGACGGGCGAGGCAGGACGCTCCAAGCAGTTCCCCGATGTGTACGAGCTGGCGCTGCTCCGCCTGGAGGAGCGTCATGGGTGCAAGTTTGAGCGCGCGTGGGTGTTTGAGGACGCGGTCTTTGGCCTTAAGAGCTCTGGGACCGCCGGCTTTAAGCGTGTGGGTATTTATGACCCGCACGGCCGCATGAAGCGCGACGACGTACGCGCCAACTGCGATATCTTTATCGACAGCTACGAGGAGCTGGATCTGGCCCGCGTGCTTTCGTTTGAGGG
>USOF01000039.1 GCA_900556285.1 uncultured Collinsella sp.
GACGTACACGTTTTGAGAGCAAGCGAGGCCGCACCACGCGCCGCGCAGCCTTTCCAATCGATTTCGAGCTCCGGCGTGCGCGGCGTGTTGAGAGCTGCACCATTACAATGGAGCGGATTCACCAAATGCAAAGGAGTCGCCATGCCCGCCTGCCCGCTGGTCGATTGCCACACCCATACTTCGTTTTCGGACGGCCACGCCTCGTTCGAGGACAACGTCCGCGCCGCTACCGCTGCCGGATGCCGCGTCATGGTCTCGACCGACCACCTCACCCTGCCCGCCAGCATGGATGCTAACTGCGAGGTGCAGGTCGTCGAGGGCGACTTGCCGGCACATCGTCTGGCATTTGAGGACGCCCGTAAACTCGCCGCGCAGATCGCGCCGGAGCTCAACTTTATCTATGGCTTTGAATGCGATTGGTACGAAGGCTGCGAGCCCTTGGTAGAGCGCTGGTCCCAGGGCGCCGTGGTGCGCTTGGGCAGCGTGCATTGGATTGGCGACCCGGGCGATATCATGGCCGGCGCCGCGGGCACGGCGGGAACGGAGGGCGTCGCTCGCCCTGATACGCCCGATTCGCTCTGCGGCTGGATCGACGACGACACCAACCTGCATGTTTGGGAAAACTTAGGCGTGCGCGGCGTGTGGGAGCGCTATGTCGATGACTGGTGCCGAGCCTGCGAGAGCCCGCTCAACTTTGATGTGATGGCTCACCCCGACCTAGTCATGCGTTTTTCGAAGGACGGCTTTGCACCCAACTTTGACCCCGCGCCGTTTTGGGAGCAGATGGCCGAATGCGCCCACGATACGGGTCGCCGCGTTGAGGTCTCAACGGCCGCACCGCGCAAGGGGCTCGACGACTACTATCCCGCGACCGGCCTTTTACGTCACTTTGTCCACGCCGAGGTGCCGATCACTTTTGGCTCGGACGCGCACCGCGCCTGCGACATCTGCTGGAACATTCGCGAGGCTCAGGCCCACGCCTACGACTGCGGTTATCGAACCTTCGACATCCCCCACCTCACCGGAGAATGGGAGTCCACGCCCCTCGCCTAACTAGTCGTTTAAGAACGTCCCCAATGACTAGTGGCGGCGGGCGTTGAGTTCGCCGGCCAGTTCGTCGAGGGTGATGCCGTAGCGCTCGAGCGTCACGAGCAGGTGGTAGATCAGGTCGCCGGCCTCGTAGCGGATGTGATCGTGGTCGTTATCCTTGCAGGCCATGATCACCTCGCTCGCCTCCTCGGCAAGCTTCTTGAGAAGCTCGTCCTCGACGTCGGTCAGCAGACGCGCGGTATAGCTCTCCTGCGGCGATGCGTCGCGACGACCGTGAATCACCTCGGCCAGTCCCGTCAGCGTCTCACCGATGTTTCCCGGCTGCACGTTAGCTGTTCTGACTCCCATGGTTATTTCCTCTCGTTACTGCAGCGTAAAGTAAGTACCGGTCTCATCGAACCGAAGCTTTGCGCCCTTTTTCTCAAAGAACCCATCGATGACGGCATGGGCCTCATCGAGCCTTTCTTTCTCGGTCTCGAGCCAAAGCGACTGTGCCCCGCAGGCATCGGTCAGATGCACGCGGCACGGCACGCCCGCACGGAGGAGCTCGGCGTTACAATCGGCGACTTCGAACGGCGTCACGACCCTCATCGCGCTCCCCCTTCCACGCGCTTAAAGAAGCAGGTACGGTTGCCGGTGTGGCAGGCCGGACCCGGCGAGTCGACCTTGACCAGTAGCGTATCGCTATCGCAGTCGGCCCAGAGCTCCTTGACTTCCTGCATGTTGCCGCTCGTCACACCCTTGTTCCAGAGCTCCTGGCGGCTGCGGCTCCAAAACCACGTGGTGCCGGTCTTGAGCGTCAGCCCCACCGATTCCTCGTTCATCCAAGCAACCATAAGCACCTCGCCGGTGTCATACTGCTGAACCACACAAGGAATCAGCCCGTGGGCGTCGTATTTAAGATCAGCAGCTTCTACTACCTCAGTCATCATTTCTCCCAAGTAATAACAGTAAGCCCCACAGGTCGGCGAGGGTTGTCCAGGTGCCGCAGGTTGCCGCGAAAGAGGAGCGACGCGTACTTTGGTACGCGAGCGACGGTTTGAGCGGCAAGATGCGGTGCCTGGGCAAGCCGCAGCGCTAGAAGTCCAACCTGACAGGGATGCCCTGGCTGGCCATGTACTCCTTCACCTGACGAATGCTGAAGGTTCCAAAGTGAAAGACGCTCGCCGCCAGCACGGCATCGGCCTCGCCCTCGATCACGCCCTCGGCAAAATGCTCGAGCGTGCCCACGCCGCCGCTCGCGATGACGGGGATTGGCACCGCGCGCGCCACGGCGCGGGTGAGCGCCAGGTCAAAGCCAGCCTTGGTGCCGTCGCGATCCATGCTGGTGAGCAAGATCTCGCCGGCACCGCGACGAGCCGCCTCCTCGGCCCATGCCACCGCATCGATACCCGTGGCGTTGCGGCCTCCTGCGGTAAAAACCTCCCACTTGTCGGCATCCGGCTCCCCGGGCAGGCCCACACGCTTGGCATCGATCGCCACGACCACGGCCTGGCTGCCAAACGCCGCGGCAGCCTGGCTAATCAGCGACGGGTCGCGCACGGCGGCAGAGTTGAGCGATACCTTGTCGGCACCGGCTGCAACCATGGTGCGCATGCCCACCAAGTCGCGGAAACCGCCGCCCACGGTATAGGGAATAGCAAGCTCTTCGGCCGCGTGCGCCGCCATCTCGATGGTCGTCGCGCGGTTGTCGCTCGTCGCGGTAATGTCCAAAAATACAACCTCGTCCGCACCCTCGCGGTCGTAGGCGCGGGCCAGCTCCACCGGGTCGCCCGCATCGCGCAGGCTCACAAAGTTGACGCCCTTAACCACGTGGCCGTCCTTAACATCCAGACAGGGAATTACGCGTTTGGTAAGCATGCGCTACTCCTCCCCTCGGGCGGCGGCCAGCGCCTGGGCCAGCATAAAGTTGCCTTCGTAGAGCGCACGGCCGGTAATGGCGCCTTCAATCGCGCCCTCGCCCACCGCGGCCAGCGCGCGGATGTCGTCGAGCGTCGATATACCGCCCGAAGCCACAACGGGAAAGCCCGCGACATCGGCCACATGGCGATACGCCGCCACATCGATGCCCATCTGCATGCCATCGCGCGCGATGTCGGTATACACCAGATGCTTAAAGCCCAGCTCGGAAAGCTGCGCCACGGCATCGTCGAGCGCCACGCCCGCGCCGTCGCGCCAGCCATTCACCTTGACCTGGCCGTCGCGCGCGGCAATATCTGCCACCAACAGCTCGCCAAAGCCTTGGGCTGCCACCTCGGCAAAACCCGGCTCGGTCACCAGCACGGTGCCCAGCGCAATGCGGCGAGCACCATAGCCGGCCAACTCGTCGATGCGCGCGAGCGAGCGGACGCCGCCGCCCACGTCCACGGACAGGCCGTCGACGCCGCAGATAGCCTTGATCGCCGCCGAGTTGGCAGCGCACGCGTCCTCGTCCTCGCCAAAGGCAGCGGACAGGTCGACGACGTGCACCCAGCTCGCGCCCTGCTCGGCAAACGAGCGGGCAACGGCCATGGGGTCGTCGGAATATACCTTGCAGCGGCTGCGGTCGCCGCGCTCCAGGCGCACAACCTTGCCGCCGATCAGATCGATTGCGGGAAACAGGATCATCGGCCAACCTCCTCGACGATGTTGACGAAGTTCTTAAGAATGCGCTGACCAAGCGCGGAGGATTTCTCGGGATGGAACTGACAGCCCCACACGTTGCCATGACGCGCGATGCACGGGAAGCTCCGCGTGTAGTGCGTGCGCGCCAAAACATCAGCGGCATCGGCATCGTCGGCCACCGCGTAGCTGTGGGTGAAGTACATGTTGGCGCCCTCGGCAAAACCGGCGAGCAACGGATCGGCCGCGCCGGCGGGCGTCATGTGCACCTGGTCCCAGCCCACGTGCGGCACCTTCAGGCGACTCGATTCCAAGCGCGTACACGAACCGCGCATGATGCCCAGGCCATCGACCCAGGGGCCGCCAGACTGCTCAGGGGTGCTGCCGTCTGCAGCCATGCCCTCGTCCGCAGGCACGCCCTCGTTGCCGCGCTCAAAAAAGAGCTGAAGGCCCAGGCAGATGCCGAGCAGCGGAGTTCCGGCGGCGACGGCATCGAGCACGGCCGCCTCCTCGCCGCTCTGGCGCATAAAGGCGATCGCGTCGTAGAACGCGCCCACGCCCGGGATGACCAAGCCGTCGGCGTTACGGATCTGCTCCGGGTCGTCCGACGTACAGGCAACGGCACCGGCACGCGCAAGCCCGCGCACGACGCTCGACAAGTTGCCCTTGTGGTAGTCGACCACCACGATCTTCGGTTCGCCCACGCGACCCTCCTTTTTCTCATCCAAAACCACCACAAAGGTGCCCGTCCCCTTTGTGGTGGTTTTTGCCTTTGCGGTGGTTACAGCGAACCCTTGGTGCTAGGGATGCCCTGCACGCGGGGATCGAGCTCGCAGGCGTGGCGCATCGTGCGGCCCACGGCCTTAAAGGCGGCCTCGATAATGTGATGCGAGTTGCCGCCCGCCAGCTCGTGCACATGCAGCGTGAGCTTGGCATCGCGCGCAAAGGCGTAGAAGAACTCGACCGCCAGCTCGGTATCGAAGCTGCCCACGCGCTCGGTCGGCACGGGCAGCTCGCAGTAGGCCTGCCCGCGGCCCGAAATATCAACAGCAGCCATCACAAGCGTCTCGTCCATGGCGATCGCCGCGTCGGCAAAGCGCGTAATGCCCGCCTTGTCGCCCAGCGCCTGACAAAACGCCTCGCCCAGCACAATACCCGTGTCCTCGACGGTGTGGTGCGCATCGACCTCCACGTCGCCCACCGCGTGCACCGTCAGATCGAACAGACCATGGCGGCCAAAAGCATTGAGCATGTGGTCGAAAAACGGCACGCCGGTCGAGATATCGCACACGCCAGATCCGTCCAGGTCGAGCTTTACGACAATGTCGGTCTCGCCCGTCTTGCGGGCTACCTCGGCATAGCGATCCATCTACATCTCCTCCTTCACCAGCGCGGCAAACGCGGTCAGCACCTCATCGTTTTCCTGCGGGGTGCCCACGGTAATGCGCAGACAATCCGCGAGTCCCGGCGCGTAGCTAAAGTCGCGCACCAGAATCGAATACTCGTCGCGCAGACGCTCGCGCACGCGCGTGGCATGCGGCGTGCGCGCGAGCACAAAATTCGCCGCGCTCGGCCATACCTCCACGGGCAAGCCCTCGGCAGCCATTGCGCGTAGGGCGCACAGCTCGCGCTCGCGCTCGGATGCAACCTGCGCCACCACGGGTGCGTATGCATCGCGGGCACGCACGCAGGCAAGCGCTGCGGCCTGGCTCAGCACGTTGACCGAGTAGATCTGGCGAATCGCCGCGAACACGTCGATGACCTCGGACGCCGCGATCACATAGCCCAGACGTGTGCCGGCGGCGCCAAACGCCTTGGACAGCGTATGCAGAATCACCAGGTTGGGATGCTCGGCGATAAGTCCCTGCGCCGTGGTGGCCGCGCCAAACGAATCGTCGGCAAACTCAACGTAGGCCTCGTCGACCATCACCATGCCGGGGCATGCATCGCACAGGGCCGCGACAAAGTCGAGCGGCGCCACATCGCCCGTGGGATTGTTGGGCGAGGTCACGATTGCCAGGTTGCACTCGGGCGCCGCCGCGAGCACAGCCGCTTGATCGAGCTCAAAGGTCGCCGGGTCGCGCCACACGTCGCGCACCTCGGTCTGGCACAGCGACGCAAAGAACGCATACTCGCTAAAGCACGGCGGACAGTTGAGCAGGGTCCGCCCCGCGCCGCCAAACGCCAGCAGGTAGTTATAGAGCAGTTCGTCGCCACCGTTGCCCACGCAGATATTCTCGCGCGTCACGCCATGCCAGGCGGCTAGCTCGTCGCGCAGGTCGTTAGACATGGGATCGGGATAACGGTTGAGCGGCGTGGCAGCCAGGGCGGCGTCGACCGCCTCGCGCACGCCGGCCGGCACGGGATAGGTGTTCTCGTTGGCCGAAAGGTTGATGCGCGTGGGCGTAAAGTTGGGATCATAGGGCTCAATGCCTGCCAGATAGGGCTGGACGAGCTCCTTCATGCGCGGCGTGAGTTCGGCCATATTAGGCCTCCCCACCGGTCACACCGGCGCCATCCGCGCCCGCAGCCGCCGTCAGGTCCACGCCCTCGGCAACCGTCGCCACGGCGTCGCCCGGCCAGGCGACCTTGGTCAGGTCGGCCGCGGCCAGCGACTCGGCACTCACGGCATCCTCGCCCTGTTCCAGCACACGGCGACGAAGAGCGGCGGAAAGCGCGTGTGCCCACAGGCCCTCGGCCTCGGCCAGGCGCTGCGTAGCAGGAGCGTCGGAGAGCAGACCTTCGGGCGTATAGCAAATGACGCTCGAGCGCTTAACGAACTCTTCGACCGAAAGCGGGTTGGAGAACATGGCCGTACCGCCGGTCGGCAGCGTGTGGTTGGGGCCGGCGACGTAATCGCCGAGCGGCTCGGAACTCCAAGCGCCCACAAAGATGGCGCCGGCGTTGCGAATGCCGCCGAGCAGGCCCATCGCGTCCTTGCAGTGCAGCTCAAGGTGTTCGGGTGCCACGGTGTTCACGGCCTCGACGGCGGCAGCCATGTCGGCGGCCACCACGATGGTGCCCTCGTTATCGAGCGAGGCGCGCGTGATCTCGGCGCGCGGGGACTGCGCCACCAGAATGTCGATACCCGCCTCGACCTCGCGCGCAAACTGCTCGTCGCAGGTCACGAGATAGCAGGCCGCCAGCGGATCGTGCTCAGCCTGGGCCATCAGGTCGGCCGCGACCACCATGGGCTTGGCCGTGGCGTCGGCCAGCACGCAGACCTCGGAGGGGCCGGCGACCATGTCGATGCCCACATCGCCCGAAACAATCTGCTTGGCCGCAGCGACAAAGGCGTTGCCCGGGCCGGTAATCTTGTCGACACGCGGAATGGTCTCGGTACCGTACGCCAGCGCGGCCACGGCCTGGGCGCCGCCCACCATATAGATCTCGTCCACGCCGCCGAGCTTGGCCGCGGCGAGCGTGTAGGGGCTGATAAGGCCGTCCTTTTGCGGCGGGGTCACCATGACCACGCGCTTGACGCCGGCCACCTTGGCGGGAATGGCGTTCATGAGCACGGTGGAGGGATACTGCGCGCGACCGCCCGGCACGTAGATGCCAGCCGCCGCGAGCGGGGTCACCTTAACGCCGAGCATCGTGCCGTCCGCACGCGTGGTAAACCAGCTCTGCTCGACCTCGCGCTGGTGGAACTCGCGAATCTGGTGCGCGGCCTTCTCGAGCGCGGCGACAAAGGCCGGATCAAGACCTTCGAGCGCGGCATCGATCTGCTCTTGCGGCAAGCGGAAGCTCTGCAGCTCGACACCGTCAAAACGCTGACAGTAATCGCGCACCGCGGCATCGCCGTTGGCACGCACGTTGGCCACGATATCGCGGGCGGCGTCGACGATGTTTTGCGGCAGCACACCCTTGCGGTTGAGCTGGTTGGTGACGAGGCGCTCACCGGGAGCAAGCTTGATGGTCTTCATATCGGAATCCCCTATCGGTCGAGGTTGTGTTCGAAAAACGAGAGGCCGGGCGGCGGCGCCAATCGGCCCGCAGTCCGTACGTTGGGGCGCCCGTGCGCGCTCGCGCTATTGTGCCGAGCCCGCGACGGGCTCAAAATGCTTGTCCTTAACGGCCGCGGCCAAGCGATCTGCCAGATTGCGTACGCGCGGATCTAAGCGCGCGGCACCCGGGTTGACAAAGAAACGGGCCGTGCAGTCCATGATGCGGCCGGTGATGACCAGGTCGTTGTCGCGCAGCGTGGCGCCTGTGGCGGTAATATCCACGATGCGATCGGTCATGCCGACAATGGGGCCCAGCTCGATGTTACCGTGCAGCGAAACGATGTCGGCGTTCACGCCGCGCTCGGCATACCAGGCACTCGCGATGCGCGGGTACTTGGTTGCCACGCGAAGCGAACCGCGGCGGGCATAGTTGCGCTCGGCCTGACCGGCGCGCCACGCGGGCTCCGCCTCGATAAAGGTGCACAGGCCATAGCCCAGGTCTACCAGCTGCAGCAGGTTGAGGTCCGCCTCGATGAGCGAGTCCCAACCGCAGATGCCGCAATCGGCACCACCGCAGCCCACAAAGGCAGGCGCATCGCTGGGACGCACGATGACAAACTCGATATCGCCGACCGTGCCCTCGCCGGCACGCGTGTCGCGACCGCGCACAATCAGGTGACGGCCGGGATCACGCAGCTCAGAGACGTCCAAGCCCGCGGTCTCGAGCACGTCGAGCGTGTCGGCCTTAAGCGAGCCCTTGGGCACAG
>USOF01000040.1 GCA_900556285.1 uncultured Collinsella sp.
GACCTCAACCGCGCCCGCGGTGTTTATCTCAGCAGCATTCCCGACTACGCCGGCAACCCCTACGTTGCCCTTCGCGCCGACAGCACGCACCCGCTCGGCACACCATCATTCACGCTCGATGAATACGAGCGCGCTACAGAAGAGGGCTGCTTTAAGAAGTTCTCCAAACTCGACAGCCTGGGCCGCACCCGCAAAGCACTCGCCTGCGTGGGCCCCGAATCACTCGGTCAAGGCGAGCGCGGCGATATCTCGCGTATCCATCCTGCCGGTTGGCACCAGCAGCGCTACGACTTTATTCCGGGCCAGAGCCTCTACAACCGCTGCCACCTTATCGCCTGGTCGCTCTGCGGCGAAAACGCCAACCGCAAAAATCTCCTCACCGGCACGCGCTATCTCAACGAAACGGGCATGCTGCCGTTTGAGGAGCAGATTCTCGGCTACATCCGCGACACGGGCAACCATGTGCTCTACCGCGTCACGCCCATGTATAACGAAGAGGAACTTGTCTGCCGTGGCGTGCGCCTTGAGGCGCAATCGATCGAGGACCACGGCAAGACCCTCTGCTTCCACGTGTACTGCTACAACCTGCAGCCGCATGTGCAGATCGACTACGCCACCGGCCGCAATCAGGCCTCGGGAGACTAGGGCCGAGCCACGATAAGAACCGATTTGCAACCCCACCGGGGATCAAAAAGGGCCGCCCTGGATTGCCCAGAGCGGCCCTTGCATCGGCACGCATGTTGCAGGCAACGCCACACGCTACTTGGCGCGACCCTCCTCATAGCGCTCGACCAGCTTGGCCTGAACGTCATAAGGCACCTGCTCGTAGCCGGCGGGCTTCATGGTAAAGTCGCCCGTGCCGCGCGTAATAGAGCGCAGGCGCGTCGAATAATCCGTCAGCTCGGCCAGCGGCGCCTGGGCGATGACCACGGTGTCGCCGCGCTCATCGGTCTCCATGCCCGTCACGCGACCGCGCGATGCCGAGATGTCGCCCATCACGGCGCCGGCGTAGCTCTCGGGGATAGTCACCGTAATTTCCTCGATGGGCTCCAGCACCACCGGATCGGCATCGGCGCACGCCTTGCGCAGGCCGATGCGAGCCGCCGCGCGGAACGCCATCTCGTTGGAGTCGACGCTGTGATACGAGCCGTCGTACACAGCCACGCGAATGCCCGTGAGCGGGTAGCCGGCAATGATGCCGTCCTTCATGGTCTCCTGGACACCCTTGTCCACGGCGGGGATCAGCGAGCGCGGAATGCGGCCGCCCACGACCTCGTCCACAAACTCATAGCCATCGCTCGTGCCGTCGGGCCCGATGAGCGGCTCAACGCGCAGCCAGCAGTCGCCATACTGACCGGCACCGCCAGTCTGCTTCTTGTGGCGGCCCTGTGCGCTCGCCGTGCGGCGGATAGTCTCGCGATACGGAATGCGGATTGGCACGCTTTTGGCCACGACCTTGGTGCGATCCTCCAAACGGTTGAGCAGGACCGAAACCTGCGCCTCACCCACGGCGGAGATGATAGTCTGGCCGGTCTCCTCGTCACGATCGATGCTCATGGTCGGATCGGCCTTGCACGCCTTCTCGATAAACGTGTAGAGCTTCTCCTCGTCACCGCGGTTCTCGGCCTCGATGGCAATGCGGTACTGCGAGTTGGGAAACTTAAACGCCGCCGCCTCGACCTTACCGGTAATGGAGAGCGTGTCACCCGTCTCTGCCGCCAACTTGGGCGCCACGATAATGTCGCCGGCATAGGCGTGACCGACCTCGGTCATGTCGCGGCCGCACATCACATACAGGTGAGCCAGACGATCGCTCTTGCGAGTGCGCGCGTTGATCAACTCAAGGCCCGGCTCAAGCGTGCCCGTCAGCACCTTGATAAAGCTGATGCGGCCCTGCTGCGGATCGGCCAGGGTCTTAAACACAAACGCCACCGGACGGTCATCGTCACTCGAGATCTTAAGCGAATCACCGTCGATGAGCGGCATCTCGCCATAGTCGGTCGGCGCTGGGAAGTATGTCGCGATGTCGTCCATCAGCGAGTTGACGCCCTGCTCCTTAATGCAATCGCCCGCAAAGACCGGCACAAAGATGCGCTCGGCGATCGCCTTCGACAGCAGGCCTTCAAGCTCCTCCTGCGTCAGCGTCTCCTCGCCTTCCAAGTACTTCATCATCAACTCGTCGTCAGCCTCGGCCACCAGCTCGCACAGGTGGTCATGGGCCTCCTCGGCCTGGGCACGATACTCCTCGGGAATCTCCGACTCAACGGCTTCGGTGCCGTTGCAATGGCGCGCCTTCATGCGCACCAGGTCGATAATGCCGTCAAAGTCCTCGCCCTCGCCCCAGGGAAGGGTCACGGCGCCCAAGCGCGTGCCAAAGCGCTCCTGCAGCAGGTCCATTGTGGTCGTAAAGCTGGCCTCGGGGCGCGACAGACGGTTCACGAACACCGCACGCGCCAGACGTAGATCCTCCGCCGCATACCAAAGCTTGACGGTCGTAGGCTGCGGGCCGGCCTCGGCGTCGACCACAAACAGAGCCGTCTCGCAGACGCTCATTGCGGCAAAGGCGTCGCCGATAAAATCGGGATAGCACGGGGCATCGAGCACGTTGATGCGGGCGCCCTTCCAGTCGATCGGCGCGATGGTCGTCGAGATGGAGAATGAACGCTTGACGTCTTAGGGGTCGTAGTCGAGCGTGGGCTTGGTGCCGTCGTGGCCGCCCAGGCGGGCGGTCTTGCCGGAAAGGTGGAGCATGGCCTCGGCGAGTGAAGTCTTGCCCACCCCGCCTTGGCCTACGAGCACCACGTTCCTTACAATGCCGGTCTTGGGAGCACCCATGATGACCTCCTTGCAGGGCCGCGCGCAATGCGCGACGCCAACGGGGAGAGTTCGCGGTCGGTGCCGTCCCGGGAGCAGCATGGTCGGCAGCCGAGCCGACTCACCCTCCAAATGTCCTATGCCACCACCCTACCCTCACGGGCGACCGTCCATGCACACCTTTCGGTGCACGTATGAATACAGGCGGCGAGAGGAAGGAGAACGTACGCAAGGCGATTATTGGACCCCATCGATACAAATAAAAGCCGCCGCAGACCATAAGACCTGCGGCGGCTTTTTCTCAATATATAGCTGAGCCTAGCCCTCGATACGGCTCAAGAACTCACGGGTACGTTGCTCACGCGGGTGATCGATAACCTGCTCGGCAGGACCCTCCTCTACAATGCGGCCGCCATCCATAAAGACCACGCGGTCGGCAACGTCGCGGGCAAACTGCATCGCGTGCGTCACGATCACCATCGTCATATTCTGCGCGGCCAGATCCTTAATGACACGCAGCACCTCGGCCGTTAGCTCGGGATCGAGCGCCGAGGTCGGCTCGTCAAAGAACAAGATCTCCGGGTCGAGCGCCACGGCGCGGGCGATACTCACACGCTGTTGCTGACCGCCCGAAAGCTCACACGGCACCTTGTTCTCGTTGCCCGTAAGCCCCATCTGCGCGATCAACTCACGCGCACGCGCTTCGGCCTGCTCGCGCGGACGCTTGAGTACGCGAACCGGAGCGTCGGTGATGTTTTTCATCACCGTATAGTGCGGAAACAGATTGTAGTTCTGAAACACCAAACCAAAACGCGAACGTGCTCGCTTGGGAACATCGCCTTTCGCATATATCGCACCCGATCCCGCATCCGTCGCAACGGCAAGGTCGCCAAACGAAAGCGAGCCACCGTCGAGTGTCTCGAGTAGCGTCGCGCAGCGCAACAGCGTTGACTTACCGCCGCCTGAAGGCCCGATAATCGCCACGACCTCGCCACGCTTTACCTCGAGTGAGATATCCTTGAGCACCTCATTGCCGCCAAACGCCTTGTGTGCGCTTTCGATTTTCATCACTGAGTTAGTCATGATAATAGTCCAGCTTCTTTTCGGCGGCGCCCAGCAGTATCTCGACCACAAAGTTAAAGACCCAGTAGATCAGCGCCGCAATCGCAAACGGCACCATGCTCACTTGCGAGGCGACCAGCGCCTTGGCCGTCGAGAACATCTCGCCCACGCCGATGGCAAACGCCAGCGACGTGTCTTTGACCAGCGTGATGATCTCGTTGCCCATCGCCGGCAGAATACGCTTGGCGACTTGCGGCATCACAATGTACAAAAACGTCTGCAGACGCGAGTAGCCCAGCACCTCGGCGGCCTCATATTGACCGCGCGGAATCGACTGCAAGCCCGAGCGATAAATCTCGGCAAAGTAGCCGGCGTAGTTGATGATGAACGCCACAACGCACGCCGTCCACTTGGAATCAGGCGTGAGCGAAATGCCAAACACGTAATACGGGGCAAAGTAGATGGCAAACATCTGCAGCATGAGCGGCGTACCGCGCATGACCGAAATGTAGATGCGCGCAATCCAGCGCAGCGGCGCGACCTTGCTCATGCGCATAAACGCCACGGGAATTCCCAGGGGAATCGACCCAAGCAGCGTCAGCACAAACAGCTGCAAACTGACCAAGAATCCCTGGCCAAGCATCTGCATCATGACCTGAATAGACATTACTTGAGCACCCAATTATCGAAAGACAAACCATAGCTTGAATATTTATCGCAGAGGTCCTTGACCGTGCCGTCCTCGTAGAGCGCCTTGAGCGACTCGGCTACAGCATCGGCCGACTTGGTGTCGCCCTTCTTAAAGCCAACGGCGTAGTGCTCGCTGGACAGCGGCTCATCAAGCTGCGTATAGGCATCGGGCTTGGCGGCAAGCTGATACTGGGCAATCGAAAGGTCGCACGCCACGGCATCGACCGCGCCGCTCTCGAGCTGCATAAAGGCCGTGTTGTACTCGCCGATCGTGTCGAGCGTGGCAAACGTCGCTGCCAGATCCTTCTGGTCACCCTCAAGCACGTCCTGCGCAGCGGAATCAGTCTGGGTAATCACAGTCTTGCCGGCAAGATCGTCCCAGCCCTTGATGCCCGCATCCTTCTTGACCACCAGCACCTGCTCGTTGAGCATGTACGGCTCGGAGAACGTGTAGTCGTCCTCACGGCCCTCCATGGTAAAGCCGTTCCAGATGCAGTTGATGGCGCCCGAGTTAAGCAGCGCATCCTTGGCGTCCCAGTCGATGGCCTCGTATTTGACCTCCCAGCCCTGCTTATCGGCAACAGCCTTGGCCAGATCGAGATCAAAGCCGGTGTACTCGCCATCGTCGCCCACAAAGCCGTACGGAGGATAGGACTTATCGAAGCCCACCACGAGCTTCTTGGACTCCGCAGCACCCTTCACATCCTTGGCCGCGGCAGAGCCAGCAGCGGAGCCCTTGCCGGCACCACCGCCGCAACCGACAAGACCAAGGCCAAGCACCGTGGCGAGCGAGCCGGCTAGACCAACAAACTGACGACGAGACATATCGGTGTTCATGGTATTCCCCCTTGATGGCACTTTAGTTAGATAAAGTGAGTCATGTAACGTTCAGAATCATACACTTTAGCGTGATAGAGCACAAGGCGAGTTTGCCCGCCGCGTGAGGGGTGTGGGGTTAAGTTTCCTGCTCTACAGTCCTGCTCACGACGGAGGCCACATTAAGTGGCCTCCTGTTCGTGCGGAACTCGCGATAAACTTAACCCCCACACCCCTCACGCGGCGGGCAACCGTCGTTGGGCTTATCGCTGACACGATTAAACCGCTTGCATATCGTCTGCTGGCTTGGCACGGTACAATACTTGCAGCTTTAATTCATGAATTAGTGGAGTTATTGATGGCAGAATCTCGTGCGGAGCGTAGGGCTCGTCGTGCTTTGGTGGAGGCGGTTGAGGGGTCGAAGGAGGAGAAATCTTCTACGAAATCCAAGTCTTCTAAAGCTGCAAAAAGCAAATCGGCTAAGGGCAAGGCCAAGCGTCCCGGCTCTCGTCGGAACGAGGATAAGGCATCTCAGACTCGCTCCAAGCGCTCGCATAAAGATCAGGTTTCGTCTGCGCGTAAGGCTGTGGACCCCAAGTCTCCCTGTTCGATCATGAAAGCTTGCGGTGGGTGTACGGCGCTCAATCGTCCTTATAAGAAGCAGTTGGCAGCCAAGCAGGCCGCCATGGAGGAGCTTTTTGCTACCCTTTGCGAGCGCGAGGGCATTAGCGTCGACCCCATTCGCGGTATGGGCGTCACCCTGGGCGACCCGGGCAAATATCCTGCGCCGCGCGGTTTTCGCCATAAGGCCGCCACTCCCTTTGCTCCCGGTAAGGAGGGTGCTGTCCGTTGCGGTTTCTTTGAGCGCGGCACGCACAAGATCGTTGCCGTACCCGAGTGTCCTGTCGAGGCACCGGGTGCCCGTCAGATTCTCAACGGCATCGCACGCGAAGCTGAGCGGCTGCATATTCCCGCCTTTAATGAGGACAAGCATCTTGGTTTGCTTCGCTATGCCGTCGTCCGCTGCGGTTGGCGTACCGACCAGGTCATGGTCACGCTCGTGACCGCTCAGCGCGACTTGCCGCATGCGCAGGAGTTCTTTGAGGCTGTCGCCGCGCTCAATCCGCACATCGTCACCGTCGCCCAAAACATCAACGGACGTCCCGGCAACGCCATCCTCGGCGAGGAAACCCGCATTGTATATGGCGCCGAGTGCATGCGCGACCAGCTGCTCGGCTGCGAGTTCGATATCTCCCCCACCGCGTTCTACCAGACCAACCCGCAACAGACCGAGCTGCTCTATCAGCTCGCTATCGACGGCATGGATTTGCACCAGGGCGATGTGCTCATGGATGCCTACTGTGGCAGCGGTACCATCGGTCTTTGCGCAGTTAAAGATGCCCAGAAAAAGGGCATCGGCATTATGCTGCTCGGCGTGGAGCGCAACCCGGCGGGCATTGCCGACGCACGTCGCAATGCCGAGCTCAACGGCCTCACCCGCAGCGCCTGGTTTATGGCCGACGACGCCACCGATTGCATCCTGGATGCCGCCGATAACAACGAGCGGGTCGATGTCCTTTCCATCGATCCGCCGCGCGCCGGCTCTACCCCCGAGTTCCTCGAAGCTGCCTGCGCGCTTAAGCCGCGCCGCATCACCTATATCAGCTGCAACCCCGTAACTCAAGAGCGCGACCTGCATCAGCTCCTCGACGGAGGCTATTGCCTGCTCAAGATCACGCCCGTCGACATGTTCCCTCACACCGACCACACCGAGACCGTCGCGGTCCTCGAGCGCCGCTAATCCACCCCGGTAGATTTTTGGGACAGGAAAGGGGGGCGGCCCGTCTGGACCGCCCCCCCCCTTTCGTTGGACATATGAGTCTCGTTACATCCCCTTGCGCAGGTCGCATACGCCGGCTGCCGCCATCTCGCGCAGCAGCGTCTCGCGGTCGCGCGTCACGATCAGGTCCAGCGGGAAGTGAATCTCGTCGAGCATCTTGCGCGCGTGATCGAGCTTGCCAATGGCCATGCCAATGTGGGCATCGGTTGACACGCCAATGCCCACGCCCAGCTCGGCGCAGCGCTCGGCGATCTTGCGGCATACGGCCCAATGCTCAGTGTCGACACCGTGTTCAAGACTATGGTTGTTGATCTCGATAATCTTGTGCTTGGCCTTAGCTGCCAACAGCACCTCGTCGATATCGAACGGCACGCCCGAACGTCCCGTGTGACCCAGCATGAACACCTTGGGGTACTCCAGGGCATTGATATACATCTCGGTCGTCTGGGCCAGCGTCGCGCCTTCAGCAATCTGCGGATTATGCACGCTCGCAACCAAATAATCCAAATTTCGCGTAACCAAATCGAACAGCGAATGCTGACGGCTGTACGAATCACCGGCAATATCGAGCGTGACAGGAGTGTCCTCGCCAAACAGGCTTCCGTCCAGCGAAACGATATCGGCCTCGGCACCACGCAGCACCAGCACGCCGCTCCAAATGCGCGGCCAGATATCCTGGTTGATAAAGAATTGGTAACTGCGCAGGTCATTGGGGCAAGCCGTAACCATAGAGCTCAGATGGTCGGCAGATCCGAGCACCTGCAGGCCACGCTCTGCCGCCCAGTACACATTCTCCTCAATGGTCGAATATGCATGCGCAGAGAATATCGTATGGGTATGAATGTCACAAGAAAGCAGGTAGGGCATCAGGTCTCCTTATCTGGCACGGCCGTCGCTTATATTCATTGTACGCATAGCCTTCGATAGTCGTAAAACCACTCCATCCCAAAGACACAACGTCCATGACAACGGGGTCTGGCTTAACACCAAACCCCGTTTCACGTAAAACATTGTAGGCAGAGCGCTTTACTTTTAACGATACTCGTCCGCCAACTGTTTCCAAGCGGGTAGCGAATTGATAATCCTGTCTCTTATACACATCTCCGAGCC